>PXDP01000345.1 GCA_003565035.1 PVC group bacterium
AAGTCTGGCTCCTTCGATAGCCAAGAAAGAAACCAAGTTGTGGCGGGTAATCCTCAGCGAGGGGTAAATTTTCGTATAACCCCTTGTAACAAATACTTATTATGAAACTCCGTGCAACCCTCCCCGGCCCCGCCACCGTTGAACTTTACGCTTGAGGACTGTCCATCTCCGATTAAGCTAAATTGAGCCTTGGCCCTGAACGAAACGATTTCATGTTACACGCAAACATTTCACTCAAACGCATTCTGCATTTTCTTCTGCTGTGTTTTTCCCTGTTCTCAGCGGTGGCAGTGCTTTGGTTGTGTATGGGTGCTCTCCGCAATCCCACCCGAAGTTTTCACGCGGTTGTGGGGTCAATGGTCTGGATGACCTTCGGACCGCACTTGATGCTGCTGAGCGCTTTTTCCCTGTTGTCCGCGGGATTGGGGCTTCGCCTGCGGCGGGGGGTGTTCGGCTCGGGGGTACTCATCCTCTCCGCCCTGGCCCTTCTTGGATCGTCAGTGATCAATGCCCGCATTGTATCGAGGGTCGTCAAGTCGGGCGGCTCCGTGAATCCTGTGAAGGGTCTTTTCCTGAAACCCATGGTGGCCGCCGGACCGGACGAATCTCTGCGGTTTCGAGAGGTGGACGGTCAGGACCTTTTTGTGGCGGTATACAAGCCCCGGGAACGCAGGGGACTGTCTCCGGTGCTGATGTATATTCACGGAGGAGGGTTTATGACCGGCTCAAACATTGAGACCGATGCGGATCTTCGCTGGTTTGCGGATCAGGGCTGGCTCGTTTTCAGTGTGGAATACCGGCTTTTCACACCGGAAGTTCCCACCTGGGACAAAGCCCCGGCGGACGTGGCCTGCGCCCTGGCCTGGGTGGGCCGGTACGCGGAACATTTTCAGGGGGACCTCACCCGGCTGGCCGTACTTGGAGACTCGGCGGGCGGAAATTTGGCCCTCAATCTGTCCTATGCCGCCGCGCAGGGCCGGCTGGAGACGGACTGCGGCCCGCTGCCGGTCCCTTCAGCCGTGGTTGTGCAATATCCGGCGGTGGACCCGCAGGCCATATATCACGAGGGCTTCCCCATTCCGGGATTTGAACCCCGGATGCTGGTTTCGGGATACATCGGCGGCGCCCCCGGAGAATTTCCCGACCGTGTGCGCGCTGTGAGTTCCGCCACGCACATCTCCGCAGCGGCACCGCCCACGCTCATTCTGGCTCCGGAGAAAGACAGCATTGTTCCGTTCACGTCCGTATCCCGGTTTGCCGAAGAGGCCCGCAGTGCCGGGGTGCTTCTGGAAATGATTCCGCTGCCCTTTGCAAATCATGTCTACAACCAGCTCGCTTGGGGGGCCATCGGCAACCAGGCACGGCGAAGTCTCACCCGGCGGTTTCTGACGGAGCATGGACTGGCCCCGGATTCATAGGCCTCCCGCCTCTTACGGTTCAATGGATCCGTCAGCCCACTGACACAGGAAGCGGATCAGCTCATCCAGCGACGCACTGCGGGCCTTGCGGACAAAGAATCCCGAGGAGGCCGCCCCCAGAAGGCAGCGCTGCTGCGCGGGGAGATCCAGAATCCGTCCCAGACTGTATCCGGCGTTGTAGCGGTCCCCTGCCCCGGTGCTCTTTTTGGGCTTGGAGGTGTAGGGACCGTCAATCCAGACCCGGCCGTCCTCTGAAGCCACCGCCCCGCCGGAGATGCAGTGGATGGCCACCTCGCTGATCTGAAGTTTTTGCCGCAGAGCCTCGCACTGTTCTGCAACTTCAGGCCCCTCGGCCTGCACGCTCGGCACATCCAGCAGACCGGCCAGCACATTGGCTTCATTCAAGTTTCCGCCCAGCACACAGCGTCCGCTTTCCTCAAAGCGCGACAGGACCGGAAGCATCCGTTTGATGTCCGACAGACTGCGGCTGCGCGGATCCACCAGATCCAGAAAAAACCAGGGGCGGTGCGTCATGCGGGAAAAAACTTCGTCCTGCAGGAGCGACCAGCAGTCGGTCATGTACGGATAGAGCGTCCAGTTGGTGATGGCAATCAGCGCGGCCGCCGAGCAGGCTTCAGCAAAGCGGCCGTCCGCCAGATATCCCTGAATGGCATCCGGCCGGAAATCGGCGAGCTGGGTCACGGAGGAAAGCATATATTTGCCGTCCTCAAATTCCATGGCCATGGTGAACCCGGGCTCACGGCCCCAGGAGGTGCAGGAGCGGCAGGAGGCGGCAAACGCGTCAAACGCGGGATGCATGGGCTCGCCCAGGGTGCCAAAGTAGTCCAGTTGCACACCGAGTTGCGCGATACCGTCGCCCAAATTCACCGCACAGCCGCCCGCGTCCACGCTCTGCACCACAAATTCTCGCAGGGAACTCCGGCCCGCCGCCTGCCCCAGCAGATCCGCAAAGCGGGAGATCGTGGGCACCGGGGTGTAGTGTTCCAGATCCTGGCGTTCTTCAACGATTTTGGCCAACTGGTCCACAAACCCGTCAAAACCGGCCACCACCCGGGTCCGGTTCACGGTTTCAGCCTGTTCACGCAATATTTCCGCCAATTCGATTCTGGGATCCGACATATTCTCTCCTGTTCAGGGTAAAAACAGACGGGATATGCGTCCCGGGAAAGAAAGCAAGTTGAATGGCATATCCTTTGACTTGTTTTTTTGGCCACAGTCGCGAAAAGAAAGGTATGATCTATTCTCTTTTCAAATCCCTGGCCTTTCTCACCCCGCCGGAATGGGCGCACGAACAAACCCTCGCGGTTCTGCAGCGCACCGCCCGTCCCGGAAAACCCCATCCGTTTGCGGGGCCTGTTCCGGAAAAGCCGGTGAATGTCATGGGCATGTCCTTCCGGAATCCGGTGGGGCTCGCGGCCGGCATGGACAAAAACGGGGAGTGCATCGACGGATTCGGCTCGCTGGGTTTCGGCTTTCTGGAGCTGGGCACCGTGACCCCCCGCCCGCAACCCGGCAATCCGAAACCCCGCCTCTTCCGTCTGCCGGAACATGAGGCCATTATCAACCGGATGGGGTTTAATAACCACGGGGTGGACACGCTGCTGGCCAATCTCGACAAAGCCTCGTACACCGGACGCATCGGCATCAATATCGGTAAAAATTTCGACACCCCGATTGAGGCCGCCGCCGGGGATTATGTCACCTGCCTCCGCGCCGTATACACACACGCCGACTACATCACGGTCAACATCTCCTCCCCCAACACCACTAATCTGCGCGAACTGCAAAAAGGCGACGCGTTTAGCGGTCTCCTGAAAGCGGTGCTGGCGGAAAAACGTTCCCTCGCCGAGGAAACCGGAAAAAACACGCCCATCGCGGTCAAAATCGCGCCGGATGTGGATGAGGAACAGCTTGATTTCATCGCGGACACCCTGCTTCGGGTGAAGATGGACGCGGTGATCGCCACCAATACGACCCTGGACCGCGCGGCGGTGCAGGCGCATCCGCGCGCCAACGAGCCCGGCGGGCTCAGCGGTGCGCCGGTCCGGGCCCGCTCCACCGAGGTCATCCGCGGCCTCTCCCGCCGCCTGGAGGGCAAAGTGCCCATCATCGGCGTCGGCGGAATTTTCACCGCCGCCGACGCCCGCGAAAAACTGGATGCGGGCGCCTCGCTGGTTCAGGTCTATACCGGACTCATTTACAAAGGCCCCCGACTGGTCCGGGAGATTGTGGAAGGGCTCTGATATGCTCCGGAATCCCGTCCCGCTCATCGAACGTGAGAATCTGTTCCAGAAGCCCCTGGAACTCATGACGGGGCGGTACCCCTCGTTTTTATTCGGTGCCCGCGTGGGCAATATCCTTCCGGTGTTCACCTTCCGGGATGTGACGTTCCCTTACCTTGAGCCGTTTTTGGTTTATCTGCTCGAAAACAATTACCAGACCCTCAGCGCCGCCGAAACGTCGGAGATTGTCCTGGGAAAGAAACCCCTGAAGATGCCGTCGGTGGTGCTGCATTTCGACAACGCCTGGGCCAGCCTCTGGACGGTGGTGGGGCCGCTGCTTCGACGGTACGACATGCGCGCGGTTACCTTCGCGATACCGGGACGCATTCAGGATGCCGCCGAACCCCGGCCGGTCTGGGGACAGCCCGGGCACGATCCGGACGTGGACCGCAGCAAACGCCCCTTTTGCACCTGGCCCGAACTTCGGTCCCTCGCCGCCGAGGGCCGGATCGATATCCAGTCCAATACTTGGTCCCACGCCAAAATTTTCTGTCACGACAAATTCGAACGGCTCATTCTGCCGGAAACCGTGCTGCCGACTTTGTCGTGGCCGGTGATCAGCGATGCCCCGGAGCCGCTCAAAACGCTGTCGTCCTCCAATGTGTTTCACCCGCTCCTGCCCACCCGCTCCCGGCTCAGCGATGCCCTCAAGCACGATGTGGATGCCTCCATGGTCCGCCGCATCCATGACGATCCGAACGCCGCGCCCTATCTGTTCCGGCAACATTTCCTGCAAATCGAGACCTGTGAAGAACGCGAGGCCGCTATCCGCTTCGAACTGTATCAGTCCAAAGACGAACTCGAAGCCCGTCTGAAAAGGCCGGTGAACCATCTGGCCCTGCCTTGGGGGGTCTGCGGACGGGTGACCGAATCGCTGCTGGCGGATTCCGACTATCAGACCGTCTTTGCCGACCGCGTCGGCGGCTACCGCGCGGCTGTGCCCGGACAGAATCCCCGCCGCATCATGCGGCTGGACCACCGCTACATCCCCTGTCTCCCCGGCCGCCTTCGCAAATTATACTGGCGGGTTGGGCGGTGACAGAGGGGCGCACTTACCGTAGTCGAAGCTGTCCCCAGCTTTGATATTTGGGCTCAAAATCAGGTTCTGGAACTGGGATAGTTGCAGCTACGGCGTAAACACACCTGCTTGTGAAATACACCCTCCCGTATATTCCAAATAAATAGGGGATTGACTTTTTAAAACCCGTACAGGATACTGTCCGCATGAACGCAATTACTTACACGGCTGCCAGAGAGAACCTTGCATCGACAATGGACCAGGTCTGTTTGGATAGAGCCCCCGTTATTATTACCCGAAAACGAAATCAGTCTGTGGTGATGATTTCGCTGGACGATTACAACGCACTTGAAGAGACCACGTACCTTCTGCGAAGTCCCGCGAATGCAAAACGGCTTATGGAATCCATTGAAGCGGCTGAAAAAGGAACCTGGGTTGAGCGGAAGGTTACGTTAGATCCATGAACCTGACGTTTACGCCGAATTAATGAAGAACACAGAATCGTGTATAAACGCTGCGAATATGGGGTGATTTTCGTGCAGATGCGTTACCATTATTCATCACCCCAGGGGTAATCATGTGTAATCATGCGGGGAGGCTCAGCCTGAAAACAGCCCCGCCCTCCGGCACATTGCGGGCGGTGAGGCGGCCCTGATGTTTGAGCGCAAGATCGCGGGAAATGGCCAAACCCAGGCCGAGTCCGAAATCCCCCGCTCCTCGCTTGGTGGTGACGTTGGGTCTGAAAATTGCCTCCATGAGATCCTCCGGGATTCCGTGACCGCGATCCTCCACCTCAAGCCAGACATCCCGGTCTCCGGCACCGGTACGCACGGTGATGGTTTTTCCTTTGGGCGTGGCTTCACATGCATTGCTGAGCAGGTTGGTCAAAATTTGATTGATCTCCCCCGGACGACAGGAGACTTTTGGCAGCTCCGCAAGATCGAGCTGTAAATCGTAGAATTTGAGTCGGTGATTCATCACCGTGAGTGTGTCCCGAATGCAGTCATCCAGGCGGACAGACTGGTCCTCGTTTTCCTCCTGACGGCTGTAACTTTTTAAACTTTTCACCAGACGGGTCATACGCGCCTCGGCAATGCGGATACTCTGCAGGGCGGTGCCAACCTCGAAGACTCTCAGCAGCGTTTCCGCCTTCGTCTCATTTCGGACGTTCAGCGTGCGGGAAAGTCCTTTCATCGCGGAGTCCGGAAGCCGCGAAAGGCGGCGGCACAGGGAGCGGGACAGTTCGGGATACTGCTTTTGCAGCGCATTCAGCCGGTCCCGGGCCTCGCCACTGCTCAAGTACGGCGCACGCATTCCCTCCTCCAGCATTTCCGCCTGCTCCGGGGTGCCCGCAAACAGCGCCGGCAGCTCCCGGGTCAGATGCTCAACATTTTTCATCAGTGCGCTGGAGGGGTTATTGATCTCGTGGGCAATGCCTGCAAGCAACTGCCCCATGGTGGCCAGCTTCTCCTGATGAATCAGCTTGTTACGCGTCCGCTGCAGATCGTCCACCGCCTCGCGCAGCGCGTTCCGCTCGTTTTCCAGCTCTTTGGTCAGCCCGGCCACTTTCAGATTGAGCCCCACCACCCGGCGGTAGCGGTCACTGAGATTTGCGACCAGCAGCTGCTGGGTCACCCGGGCAAAGGCCGGATCCTCGGCCACCCCGCGCTCAAAATTTTTCATATCCAGCACCAGCAGCTTCAGATCGCTGGCCGCAACAGAGTCGGAAAAAGAAGGACTCCCCGTCCAAAACGACAGAATGCCCAGCAGGGATCCGGGGCCCAGCAAATCCACCGGGGTTCCGCGGCCATCCGGGGTTTGTTTGAGAAGCTGGGCGGTTCCCTCCAGCAGGATATAAAGCGAGGAGTTGATTTCCCCCTCGCTCAAAATGGTTTGTCCGGCCCGGTACGAGAGCGGTGCCAATCCCATGGCATGAGCCCGCTCAACCAGCAGAGCCAGGGCCTCGGAGGTCGAGAGGGTGGGAAATGCGGCAGACATGGAGGGGGTCTCAGGTGTCGGAAGCACTGCTGGCCCGCAGGGTGTCTCCCACGATGTCCATGACCAGATGCTTGAGATAGGGCAGTGGATTCAGCTTGCGCTCCGCCACATAGCGACTCAACTGTTCCCGGGCCACACGAACCAGCTCGTCCTGATCCCAGGGTTTGGCGATGTAATGGGAAAGACCCGCTTCGTTCACCGCCTTGACGGTGGCATCCAGCCCCGCCTGCCCCGTGAGCAGCACCTTTCGCGACGGCTTCCATTGGGGCTGCGACTGCATCCAGACGAGCAGTTCAACCCCATTCTCGCCCGGCATCATATGATCGCAGAAAATCAGTCCGAGCGCATCCCCGTCGGCCTCGATCCGTTTCAGGGCCTCGCGGGCTTCATCCGCGCTCCCGGCGGTTTCGATGGGAAACACATCTTCCAGCACCGAGAGTTCGCGCACGACGACATCCAGCACATCGGCTTCGTCTTCCACACAGAGCATATAGAGTTTTTGTTGCATCATCTGACTCCTGATTAAAGAATATACGGCCAGACCACCAGGCCGAAGAAAATACTGAAGATAAATCCAAGCAGGCCCACCAGAAGTCCGGATTTCGCCAGATCTTTGCTGTCAATGAGGCCGGTGGAAAGCGCGATTGCATTTGGCGGGGTCGAAATCGGCAGGATATTTGCATAACTCACAATAATCCCGATCACCGCAATCGGTATAATCAGCGCCGTCACGTCCCCGTCCGCCAGCGGCAGCACCAGGGCGATGGCCACCGGCACCAGAATCGTGGCACTCACGGTATGCGAAACCAGGTTGGCCACGGTGAATCCCACCAGGGAGAACAGCACCACCAGGCCCAGGGTTCCGAAGCCGTCCCAGTTCACCTGGCCGATCATCCAGTTCGCCAGTCCGGTTTGACTCAGACTCAGGCCCATGGAAATTCCCCCGGCCACCAGCCAGAGCACCTCCCAGGAAAAGCCACGAATCTCTTTTTTATCGAGAATCCCCATGGCCGGCAAAAACACCACCGGAAGAAATGCAACCACACCCGAGGGGATGCCGTGCAGTTTTTCCGTAACCCAGAGCAATACCGTCAGACCAAAAATCACGTAACAGCCGATGGCTTTCGGCGAGCGGTCAAAGGTGGTATTGATCGTCAGTTCAAAGCGCTCAATCTGCGGTTTGAACATGCGGCACATGCCCCACCAGGTCAGCAGCATCGTCACCACCACCAGGGGGGTGGCCATCAGCATCCAGGTACTGAAAGGAACAACGGTCCCCTGCCGGGCGAGTGCGGCCAGCGCCACCGCGTTCGGCGGGGTGCCGATGGGCGTGGCAATCCCGCCGATGTTGGCACCGACAGGAATGGACAGGGCCACCAACCGCCGGAACGGATCCTCTTTCGGGACCATGCCGACAATCGGGATCGCCACGGTCATCATCATCGCCGTGGTGGCGGTATTGCTCATAAATGCGGAGAGCACCCCGGTCACCATCATCACCCCCAGCGAAACCATCACCGGACGGGTGCCGAAAGGTTTTAGAAGGATCCGGGTCAGATTCTGGTCCAGTGCGTACTTTTCCGCAGCCGCGGCCAGGGAAAATCCGCCAAGGAAGAGGATAATGATCGGATTCGACAGGGTGCCATAGAACAGCGTGTACGGCGGTGCCGTATACCCGCCCTCATGGGCCCGATCCAGCCAGGCGGCAATCAGACTCTGATCGGACAGGAGGAGCACCTGGGCCAGAATCACGCCCATGCTGGTCGCATAGATCGGAATCGGCTCCAGAATCCAGAACACAGCCGCCATGACAAAAATGCCCAGAGCTACATGGCCCGAGGGCGAAAGACCGTCCAGGGACAGGAAGGGCATGAAGAACAAAGCCCCCAGCCCCAGCACCAGTCCGATGGGTTTTTTAAGAGAAGAAGCGGTTTTCGGCATGATCGGCTCCAGTCTACTCCAACTGCAGATGCACACGGCTCTGGTCGATGTTGCTGTAGTAGGTTTCGTGGGTTTCGGGATTTGAGATCACAAACTCTTCAATATGCAGGTGGGCATCGGAAACAAAGGCGAGGTGACCGCCGTATTTTTCCTCCAGCTCAACCAGAAGATTCTCGTCGGAACGCCGCAGACGGTCCATGACGATTGGATGCACGGTGATCCGGGTGTTGAGGGTTTTGTTTTCCGCCCGGAGCTTGCGCAGCACTTCGTGAATGTGACGCTGCACTTCCACACTCATGGTGAGAGGCGATTTCACAATTCCGCGTCCTTTGCAGTACGGACAGTCGGTGTGCGCGGCCGAGCCGATGCTCTGTTTCGCACGCTGCCGGGTCATTTCCAGCAAACCCAAATCCGAAATCGGCAGCAGATTCGTGCGCGCCTTGTCCTTGCGCACGCCTTCACGCAGTCGACGGTACACCGCCTGACGGTTTTTACGCTGCTTCATATCGATGAAGTCGATCACCACCAGTCCGCCAACATTGCGGAGGCGGAGCTGACGGGCAATCTCATCGGCGGATTCGAGGTTCACTTCAAGAATGCTCTCCTCCTGGGAGGCTCCGCCTTTATGACGGCCGGTATTGATGTCGATGGCCACCAGGGCCTCGGTTTCATCGAAGACAAGGTATCCCCCGCCCGGCAGCCAGACCTTGCGGCGGAAGGCGTTGCTGAGCTGACGTTCGATATCGAAATGTTCGAAAATCGGGGTGTTTCCGTCGTAGACATGAATGTTTCGTTTGGCGTTGCGGGCCACGCGGCTGATCGATTTCTTGACCCGCTCGGCCTCTTCAGGCTGATCGATCACAATCCGGTCGATGTCCTCGGTGAGGGCATCGCGCACCACGCGCTCGAGCAGATCGGGCTCCTGATAGAGCTGACAGGGCGCTTTGCGGTTTTTGATACCGTCCTCAATGCTGTTCCAGATATCGAGCAGTGCCCGCAGATCCCGGGCAAATCCGGTCTTGCGCGCCCCTTCCCCGGCGGTGCGGATGATGAACCCCAGCGTGTCGGGGGTTTTCATGCGGCTGAGGATCTTTTTCAGACGGCGGCGCTCCTGGTCTCCGGAAATTTTGCGGCTGACCCCTTTGAGGCCGGAACCGGGCATCATCACCAGATAGCGTCCGGCAATGCTCAGGTTGGCAGTGACCCGCGGGCCTTTGGTGCCGATCGCCGCTTTGGAGACCTGGACAATGATTTCCGAGCCGATGGGGAACAGTTTCTGCATTTCCCCGGCCTGATATTTCTTTTTACGGCCGCCGCGGCCGCCCTGGCTCACGCCTTCTTCGGCTTCCAGTCGGGCGGCATCCTCCGGAATCATGTCCCAATAGTGAATAAACGCGTTCTTTTTCAGGCCGATATCCACAAAGGCCGCCTGAAGCCCGTCTTCGAGATTTTGAATTTTGCCGCGGAAGATGCTGCCCACGATCCGCTCGTCGCTGGACCGCTCCACAAAATAATCCTCCAGTTTTCCGTCTTCGAGAATCGCGATGCGCGTTTCCAGACTTTCAACGTTGGCGATGATTTCTTTTTTAATTTTTTTACTGGTTGGGGGTGTTGCCATGGTAGGTTTCCATTGGTTGGGGGTGGCTCCCGCCGTTCATCCGGTGCGCAGGTGCACGCTTTGCGCCAGCCCGAGGGCCAGCAGCGTGCTGAGCACAAATGAACCGCCATAACTGACAAGCGGGAGTGGGAGCCCGATGATCGGCATCAGTCCAACGGTCATAGCCACGTTGATCGTCACGTGCGCACAGAACATTGCAAGGATGCCCACAATCAAGAGGCGTCCGAAAGGGTCGGAACAGCGCAACGCCGAACGGGCGAGCGCCACAAAAATCACACTGTAAAGCATCAGCATTGTCGTCGCGCCGACAAAGCCTTTTTCCTCGGCGATGACCGAGTAAATAAAATCGGTGGGGGCCACGGTGGTGGGCAGGAATCCCAGCAGGTTCTGAGTGCCCTGCTTGAAGCCTTTGCCGTGGAGCCCTCCGGAACCGACAGCCATTTGCGACTGCCGGACATTCCATCCCCGTCCCAGCGGATCGCGGTCAGGCTCCAGAAACACCATAATCCGGTCCCGGTGATACGGGCGCAGCATCGTCCAGGCGACCGGGAGCGAAAGAATCCCCACGAGCGCGAACATTCCCAGAATCCGCCAGGAGGTTCCGCTGACAAAAAGCATGGCCCCGTAAATGCAGAGCAGAATAAAGGCGGTGCCGACATCCGGCTGGGCCGCAATCAGCGCAAAGGGAATCATCGTGATGACCAGCGGTGGCATTACGGATTTGAGGCGGCGGGGATTGCGGAGCGGATCGCCAAACCAGACGGCCAGCAGGGCGATCACCGCCACCTTGGCCACTTCTGCGGGCTGAAAAAAGATCACCCGGAGATTGTACCAGCGCTTTGCGCCGTAGATGGACATACCAAAAAAGAACAGACCAATCAGCAGCAAAAGGCCCAGCACATACAGGACCGGCGCGATGTCCCGCAACCGCCGGTAATCAAACAGCGCAATCCCCAGATACAGCGGCAGTCCAATGAAAATAAACAGGATTTGCTTGATCCACTGGTCACTCTCGCGTCCGTAGCCCGCGCTGTAGATGAACACCACCCCCAGCGTCAGCAGCGCCAATGTGGCACCGGCCGCAATCCAGTCGAGCCTGGCCAGCGGGGAGAACCGTTTCAAAAGATTATCCACGGGGCACCTCCCCTCTTGGCGCGCCAAAGAGCGCCTGCATCAGCAGTTGCATACGCGGGGCGGCGTCCACGCCGGAGCCCAGACCGGAGTCAATCAACACCACCGCCGCCAGGCGCGGATTGTCGTAGGGGGCAAACGCGATCATCCAGGAACGGTACCGCCGGTTCCCCGGGGGCCCATACTGGGCGGTGCCGGTTTTGGCGGCATAGGCGAGTCCGTCCACCCGGGCATTGCGTCCCGTGCCCCGGTCGCCCATCACCGTCCCGAGCATCCCTTCCCGAATGGCGGCCACATGTACCGGGTCCCAGGCTTTATGCACCGGCGCGGGACGCGGCTCCAGGCGCTCCAGCGGCTCCTCCTCATGGCGGCGGAACCCCCGCAGCAGGGTCGGCGCATGATGGGTGCCGCCATTGGCGATGGTTGCGGTCATGAGCGCCATCTGCAGCGGTGTCGTAGTCAGAAATCCCTGGCCAATCGAGATGTTGGCAATATCTCCCCGGCGCAGGACATCGTTGTGCCGCTGCCGCTTCCAGGCATCGGTGGGCAGAATACCACTGACCTCAAAATCCACCTCGATGCCGGTCTGTTGTCCGGCACCCAGACCTTCCAGGGTTGCAAACATGGGATCATACCCGATATCCTCCGCCAGCCGCCACATGTAGACATTGCAGGAGCGCGCAATCGCCTCCCGCATATCGAGCGTGCCATGGCCAAAACGGTTATTGCAGTGCATCGGTGCCGCGTTGGGACCGGGCTGATACGATCCGTGGCAGGTATAGGTCGTGTCTTCGGTCACCTGACCCGACAACAGGCCGGCCAGACAAACAAAGGGTTTAATGGTGCTTCCGGGCGCGTAGTGTTCGCGGACCGGCCGATTCACCAGCGGCCGGCGCGGATCCTGAATCAGGGCGTTCCAGACCGAATGAGAAATGAACGGGACCATGTTATTCAAATCGTAGCGGGGATAGGTGGCCAGAGCCAGCACTTCGCCATTGCGCGGGTCCATGAGGACAATCGAACCGGTTTCCGATCCCAGAATCCGTTCCGCAAGGTTTTGCAGCCGCGCGTCCAGGGTCAAATGCACATCATGACCGCGCACCGGCGGCACCAGGACCTCCACATTGTGTTTGTAACTGGCCACATCGATACGGACCAGTTCGGCACCGGCCTCCCCGCGGAGGAGTTCATCAAACACCAGCTCGAGTCCGGCCTTGCCCTCCATTTCCGGAATCTGGAAATGAAAGCGCCCCTCGTCCGGGTCCGCCATGCCGCCGCGTCCGACATACCCCAGGGTTTGCGCCAGCAGATCGTTAAAAGGATAAAACCGGACAGGTTCGGTCAGCAGATCCACCCCTTCACGGGGCCCTACCCGTTCCGCCCAGCGGGCAATAGTCCTGTCGTCAAGGTCCCGCCAGGCCAGCAGCGGCAGCATGCGTTCGTTCCGATAGTGACGGGCCACCTGCTCACGGGTCAGCGTGCGCGGCAGGCCGATGTTCTCCGAAATTTCATCCAGCAGGGCGTCAATCCGGTCCAGGGTCCGGGATTGACGGCCGGGGAGGCGAAGCTCCTCCGGGTACAGTGCGATGCCCACCGACGGACGGTTATCGGCCAGAACCATGCCGTTCCGGTCCAGAATCCGCCCCCGGTGTCCCGGATGGCGGACACGCCGCAGACTCTGGGAGCTGATTTGATCCTGAAAGGTATGCCCCTGAACCACCTGCAAGTTCCAGAGAAACGCCAGGATGCCGCCCTGCAGAAAAAGCATCAGCCCCAGCAAGAGCCGAATCCGCAGACGCACGCGTTCGGTGTCGGTCAGTTTGTGCATCAGGCGGCCCTCCTGAGGGACTCAACACCCAGTCGAACTTCCATATCCCGGATCCCCCAAAACACGACAGGAAAGGTCACCATCCCCAGCAGCGACATACCGAGCGTCTTGCTCATCACAAACGAAAACGGGACGCCGGCGCGATACCCGCCACTGACCAGCAGAACATACAGGGCCATCGACACCACCACCGGGGCCGCAAAGCCTGCCAGCACATGGGTGGGCAGGCTGTCGGCAAAAATACGGTCCTGAAACTGATGAATCAGAAGGGCCACCCCGGTGAAAGCCAGGACGGAAAAGCCCAAAGGGATCGGTCCGAGGCTGTCCTGCAGCAAACCGGCCAGAACCGCCGCCTCCGCCATATGCAGCGACCCGCGCGACAAGGCATAATACACCACCCCGGCCAACAGCAGGGGGGCCTTGGCCTGCCCCATGGCCAGCCAGGGCGGCAGAATGGCCTGCACGATCGCGCAGAGACAAAGCACCACCCACATCAGGAGACGGTTCACCGGGCAGCCTCCTCAATGGCGGTTAAAATAAACACCACCCGCAGATCCGAGATATTCGCCGCCGGAATCACGGTGGCACTCTGATGCAGCCCGGTTTCATCCAGGGTGATTTCATCCAGATGCCCCGCCAGGAGTCCCCGCGGAAAAATTCCGCCCAAACCCGAGGTGTACACCGGATCGCCCCGGCGCAGGCGGACATCTTTATTGATCAGTTCCAGTCGGCAGACCGGACGGCCGCGCAGCGAGAGGCCCTGACCGCTGAGAATGCCGAAGGCACCCCGTTCGCCGATCCGAACCGCCACCCGGCAGGCCGGATCGGTAATCAGCAGCACATCCGCAGTTCTGCGGGAGGTGTCCACCACCTTGCCCACCAGCCCCTCGGAGGAAATCACCGCCTGGTCCGGCTGAACCGCCAGCCCGCCCCCGTGGTCCACCCGAACCATCTGCCACCAGCCGCTGATATCCCGGGCCAGCACCTCCGCCGCGACCGGCAGGCGCCGGGTGCTGCGCATGAAGCCCAGTTCATAGCGCAACAGCAGATTCTCCTGCTGCAGCTCTTCAAATTCAACAAGCTGATGGCGCAGCAGGACCGACTCCTCCCGCAGGCGGCTCAGTTCGTCCGGGAGCCCCCCGCGGGCCGCAAGCACATCCCGGGCGGCGGCCAGACGGTTGGTAAACGAGGCGACCACACTTTGCAGGGGAGACAGCACATCGCGCGCGGACCGTTTGAGGGCCGCGGATGTGGATGTGGGAAGATTGAGCACGATCAAAATGACCGCACCCAGTCCCAGCCAGAATGTCCAACCTTTTCGTTTCACCTGTTCGTCATGTTCCCAAAGGGGGTTGGGAACCGATGCTGTGGCGGTGAAACCGGCCGCAAACTAGAAGATCCGATTATTTATCATCCCCGGAATTCTTTCGGAGAAGATTGATTTCGTGGAGAACGACCCCCGTACCTTCGGCCACCGCGCTGAGCGGATCATCGGCCACGTGCACGGGAAGTCCGGTCTGTTCGGCAATCAGGGTGTCCAGCCCCCGGAGCAATGCGCCCCCTCCCGCCAGGACCAGGCCGCGGTCGACCAGGTCGGCAGAAAGTTCGGGGGGACAGCGCTCCAGCGTGATGCGCACCGCCTCGACAATCGTCGCGACCGGCTCCATCAGAGCATCCCGGATTTCCTCACTGGTCACCATAAGGGTTTTCGGGAGACCATTGACCTGGTCCCGTCCTTTCACCTCCATGGTAACCTCCTCCTCCATGGGGTACGCCGATCCAATATCCAGTTTGATATTTTCAGCGGTACGTTCCCCGATCATCAAGTTATAAGCCCGTTTCATATATTGGATGATTGCCTCATCCATTTCATCGCCACCGACCCGCACGCTCCGGCTGAATACAATGCCCGCAAGGGAGATCAGGGCCACCTCGGTAGTCCCCCCTCCAATGTCAACAATCATATTGCCAGCCGGTTCCTGCACGGGAAGACCCACGCCAATTGCCGCGGCCATCGGTTCTTCGATTAAATAAACTTCGCGCGCCCCGGCACGCTCGGCGGATTCTTTGACCGCCCGCTTCTCAACTTCGGTTATTCCGCTGGGCACCGCGATGATGACCCGGGGCTTCATCATACGCTTGTTGTGCACTTTGCGGATAAAATATTTCAGCATCGCCTCGGTAATGTCAAAATCGGCGATCACCCCCGCGCGCAGCGGACGAATGGCGACGATGTTCCCCGGCGTGCGTCCCAGCATGCGCTTCGCCTCTTCCCCCACCGCCAGCACACGGTTCGTCGAGGCCTGAATCGCCACCACAGAGGGTTCCCGCAACACAATCCCGCGGTCTTTAGCGTACACCAGCGTGTTCGCGGTGCCAAGATCGATGCCGATGTCATTAGAAAAAAGGCCAAAAAGCCGGGAAATCATGTAAAATCCTCTGAAACGTGTGAATAAAAACAACTTTACATTGTCTGGATAATGTTTCAGGTCAAGTTCAAAGAAAATATTCTGACACTCTGAAACCCGATCCCGTACAAAAAAGGAATCCCGCCATGAAAGATCCCCTCTGGTCCTTAATGGGTATGCTCTATCAGTCCCATCCCTGGCATGGCGTGCCCATCGGCAAACTGGCTCCGGAGGTCATCACCACCTACATCGAAATCGTCCCCTCCGACACCGTGAAATACGAAGTCGATAAAATCAGCGGCCATCTCAAACTGGACCGGCCCCAGCTTTTCTCCAATGTCTGCCCAACGCTCTACGGCTTTGTGCCGCAAACCCTTTGCGCCGGACAGGTCGCGGAACTGGCCATGGCCCGCACCGGACGCACCGGCATCGTCGGAGATGACGACCCTCTCGACATCTGCGTCCTGACCGAACGGAACATCACCATGGGCAAAATCCTGGTGCAGGCCACACCGATCGGCGGGTTCCGGCTTATCGACCACAATGAGGCCGACGACAAAATCATCGCCGTGATGAAGGACGATCCCGTCTATTCCGCCTATCGGGACATTGCCGACTGTCCGGACGCGCTCATCGACCGTCTCCGCCATTATTTTCTCACCTATAAACAGGCCCCCGGCGAGGATAAACCCGCCTGTGAGATTACCCATGTCTACGGACGCGAGGAGGCTCTCGATGTCATCCGCCGCTCTCAAAACGATTACAATGAAATTTTTTCCGGTCTCGAAGACCTCCTCAGCAGTATGCTTCGCGCGCCGAATGAATAATTCCGGGCATGCACCCCTTCCAGGATACGCCCCTCGCATCAAAAGATGAATTCCCTTCTTTTCAAATCCTGGAAAAGCGCGTACACTAAAGATCTTACGAAACATTAACAATCGCACCCGGGCGGATCTACCGTCGCCCGGGACTGGAGGAAACAATGGTAGAATGGTGGTTAGCCTGGTTTACGACGCTGGCTGCCGCGGCATTGGGCTGGTTTTGGCATTGGCATGTCGAACAAATCGCCCGCAAAAACGGCGCCGTCTCCGCAGAAAAGCTTCTGCGGGATGCGCGGCATGATGCGGAGGTTCTGCATCGCGAAGCCGAAACCAAAGCCCGTGAAATCCTGCACGAGGCCCGACAAGCCTTCGATCAGGAGGTCCATGCCCGGCAAAAACGTCTCGAAGTGCTTGAAGATCAATATCATGCACGCATCTCCCAATTGGAGAAAAAATCAAATTCCCTCGACACCAAAGAGGAGCGCCTTCTGGAAAAACAGGAGGGTCTCCGTGTGGAAGCCGAACATTTGCAGGCCCGCAGTCAGGAGTTTGAAGAACTCATGCGCGAGCAGCGCGCCCGCCTGCATGAAATTGCCGGCCTCACCGAAGCACAGGCCCGCGAGCAAATGCTCCGGAACATCGAGGACGAGGTCCGCGCCGAATCCGACACCCTCTTCCGCCATCTTCAGGCCGAGGCCCGGGGCAAAGCCAAAACCGAAGCCCAGAAAATTATCACCTACGCCATCGAACGCTATGCGGCGGACACCGTTCAGGAGGTCACCACCTGCCAGGTCCACCTGCCCAGTGAAGAAATGAAAGGCCGGATTATCGGCAAAGAAGGCCGGAATATCCGCTCAATCGAATCCGAAACCGGTGTGAACGTGATGATCGACGACACCCCGCAGGTGATTGTGCTTTCCGGGTACGACCCCATGCGCCGGGAAATTGCCCGTCTGGCCCTGGAACGTCTCATTCATGACGGACGGATCCACCCTGCCAGCATCGAAGAAACCGTGGCAAAAGTCCGACAGGAAACCGAAGATGCCGTCCGCAAGGCCGGAGAGGATGCCATCTACCAGCTCGGCCTTGGAAAAATGCATCCCGAGGTTGTCTACACCCTCGGCCGCCTCAAATTCCGCCAGAGTTACGCCCAGAATGTCCTGAGTCACAGCATCGAAATGGCCTATCTGATGTCCGCCATGGCCGCCGAACTGGGTCTGGATATTCAAATCGCCAAGCGGATCGGTCTGCTTCACGACATCGGCAAAGCCCTGACCCACGAGGTGGAAGGGTCCCACGCGATCATCGGAGCGGACCTGATTGCCAAGCACGGGGAGGCTCCCCTGGTCGTCAATGCCGTCGCCGCCCACCACCGTGAGGTGGAGGCCGAAAGCGTTTACGCCCATCTCGCCATGGCCGCCGATGCCATCACCGCCGCCCGCCCCGGTGCCCGCAACGAAAACACCCACCAGTACCTCAAGCGTCTCGGGGATCTCGAAGACATCGCCAACAGCTTTGCAGGCGTCAGCCGCAGCTACGCCATTCAGGCCGGCCGCGAACTCCGCGTTCTGGTGGAACCGGAGAGGATCAACGACGAAGCGGCACTCCGCCTCGCCCGCGACATCAGCGCCCGCATTGAAAGCCAGGTCAACTTCCCCGGCCAGGTCAAAGTCACCGTCATCCGCGAAACCCGCTCCATCGAATACGCCCGCTAACCCCCCACCCCTTCGTCACTTCCCCTTTCTCGGCGGGGTCCGCCGAGCTACTCGTCACTCCCCATTCGTCACTCTTCCCTGATCCCTGACCTCTGACCTCTACCCTCTACCCTCTCATTCCATGTCCGATCCCCGCGTTCAGGTTCTCAGCGACCACGTCTGCAACAAAATTGCCGCCGGCGAAGTCATTGAACGCCCCGCCTCCGTTTTCAAAGAACTGGTCGAAAACTCGCTGGACGCCGGGGCGACGGTGATCGACATCGAGGTGCTCCAGGGCGGGCGCAAGGCGGTCATCGTCACCGACAACGGTCACGGCATGTCCCGCGAGAACGCGCTGCTGAGTCTGGAGCGCCACGCCACCAGCAAAATCCGCGACGTGGACGATATCGAGCATATCCACACCCTGGGGTTCCGCGGCGAGGCCATCGCCGCGATTGCGGCCGTGTCCCGCTTCCTCATCCGCACCCGGCGGGCGGAGGATCTCGGCGGCACCGAACTCCTCGTCGAAGGCGGCGAACTCCGCGACGTGCGCGAGGCCGGCTGTCCCGTCGGCACCACCCTCGAAGTCCGCAACCTCTTTTTCAACGTGCCCGCCCGCCGAAAATTCCTCCGCACCGAATCCACCGAACTCGGCAACATCCGCACCATGTTCCGCACCTTTGCCCTCGCCCATCCCGGAGTCACCCTGCGACTCGTGGTCGACGGACGGGAACTGGAACACTGGCCCGCCCAAACGGGGCTGGCCGACCGAATCGCGGATCTCTACGGCGACGGGTTTCTGGAGCAGCTCCGGGAAATCGATCTCCGGGATCAGGATCTGCACATCCACGGCTACGCCGGCATCCCCAGTCTCAACCGCAGCGACCGCCGCGACCAGGTCGTGCTCGTCAACCGCCGCGCCTCCACCGCCCCCGTCGTCGGCTACGCCATCAAAGAAAGCTACCGCGATGCCCTGCCCCGCGACCGCAATCCGGTGGTCTTCCTTCACCTCGACATGCCCCCCGACTGGGTGGACGTGAATGTGCATCCCACCAAACGCGAAGTCCGCTTCCGCAATGCCCAGCGCGTCCGCGATGCCATCTTTCACGCCCTGGATCAGGCCCTCAATCCCGTAACCGCCTCAAACGCCCCCCAGCCACCCGGGCCGCCTCCGGATGCCCGGATGCCCCGCCTCGCCCCC
>PXDP01000016.1 GCA_003565035.1 PVC group bacterium
ATTCGAGATGCCGCGAGGGGCTGAAGCAGTTGATTCAGGCCTCAAAGCAGCAAACACCCCGGGAACTGGTCTTGCCAAAAAAGAAGTCGGCTCGCAAACCGGTCGACTGGGAACTGGCGCAAACAATATACCGGGCCTGGTTGTATGCCAAAGGGTCCAGTCCTCCAATATCGCCAAACCCGAAAAAAACCGCCTCAAGACCGGCGTTTACTTCGGAGGAGATTTTGGCGGTATTTGCGCAAACCATCGCAGAAATGAACCGGGACACCTAATAATGCAACAGGTGCGCACAATGTTGTTTTCCGATGATCGGAAAAGCATGGACAGGGTTTTCCGATCGGAAAACGATTTACCGGCACTGTCCGGTGCCGAGAACGTGGTATTTGTAGGTGGTCAGTTCTTCGAGGCCCATGGGGCCGCGGGCGTGAAGCTTGTCGGTGCTGATGCCTATCTCAGCCCCCAGACCGAACTCGTTGCCGTCGGTAAAGCGGGTGCTGGCGTTGACGTAGACGGTGGAACTGTCCACTTCCTGCAGGAATTTTTTCTGCGCGGATTCGTTTTCCGACAAAATCGCATCGGAATGCTTGGACCCGTGGGTGTTAATATGCTCTGTGGCAGCCCCGACGGAATCCACGACTTTTACCGATAAAATTAAATCGAGATATTCCGTGTCCCAGTCGGCATCGGTCGCCGCTTCGGCCTCGGGAATATGCTTGCGGGTTTCCGAATCGCCGCGAATCACCACGTTTTTGCCGATCAGGCGGTTGGCCATCATCGGCAGAAAGGTTTCGGCAATCTCTTTATGGACCAACACGGTCTCTACAGCGTTGCAGACACCGGGGCGCTGGGTTTTGGCGTTGTCGACAATGTCCACGGCGCGTTCGAGGTCCGCATCTTTGTCCACAAAAATGTGGCAAATGCCTTTGTAGTGTTTGATCACCGGAACGGTGGCCTGCTCGGTCACCGCCCGGATCAGACTTTCGCCGCCGCGCGGCATCACCAGATCCACAATTCCGTCCAACTGCACCAGATCTTTCACCGCCGCGCGGTTGGTGGTCTGTACAAGCTGAACCGCGTCTTTGGGCAGCCCTTTTTTCTCCCCGCCCTCCTGCAGGGCCAGCGCAAGGGCGCGGTTGCTGAAGACGGCTTCTTTGCCGCCCCGCAAAATCGTGGCGTTGCTGGATTTGAAACACAACACCGCCGCATCCACGGTCACATTCGGACGGGATTCGTAAATAATCGCCACCACCCCGATGGGCACCCGCACCTTGCGGATCTCCAGTCCGTTGGGACGCACCCAGGAACTGAGGACATCCCCCACAGGATCTTTGAGGGCGATGACATCGTGAATTCCTTTGACCATGGCATCAAACCGGGCATCACTGAGCACCAGTCGGTCCACCATCGCTTTGCTGAGGCCGGCGCGTTCGGCCTCCTCCACATCCCTGCGGTTCGCGGTCTGAATTTCGTGACGGCGGGCCTCCAGCTCTTCGGCCATTCCTTCAAGAATGGTGTTTTTTTTACGGCTGCTCAGCAGGGCCAATTCGCGTGAGGCTTTCACCGCACGTTCGCCCATTTCTAAAATTTCTTTGTTTTTCATGATGTGATAGACTCCTTTTCATGGAGAAGGACCATATTGTCCCGATGAATGACCTCTGTCGAGACCGCAGGGCCGAGGATTTCGATAATCTCCCGCGAGGATTTTCCCTGAATGCGGACGAGATCCTCGGACGAAAACTGGCAAAGTCCAGCCGCCAGCAGACTTTCGCGGCCATCCACAATGTGCACCAGTGCCCCGGTCGGGAAATTTCCGCGGACCGCCCTGACCCCGGCGGCCAGTAAACTCCGGCCCTTTTCCAGCAGGGCCCGGCTTGCGCCCTCGTCCACCACCAAAAATCCTGACGGCCGATGGAAAAACGCGATCCAGTGCTTGCGCTTCCCTCGAATCCGCTCGGTGTCGCCCGCCGGGGCCAGCAGCGTGCCGGTGTCCTCCCCCCGCAACACCCGGACCAGCGTGTCGCGTTTGCGGCCGTCCGCAATCACCGACGGAATCCCGGCCCGGTACGCCATCCGCGCCGCCTCGAGCTTGGTGGCCATCCCGCCGGTTGAGAGCGCCGATCCTTTACCAAACACCAAATCCAGTTCCGACTGGGTGATTTTGGAGAGAAACGGCACCCGAACCGTTCTCCCGCCGCCGCCCGGAGCCCGCAACCCGTTCACACTGGTACACAGCACCAGCGCATCCGCATCCACCAATACCGACACCAGCGCCGCCAGAAAATCATTATCCCCCAACCGGATTTCCGCGACCGACACCACATCGTTTTCGTTCACAATCGGCACAACCCGACGGTGCAGCAAGCCCAGCAGGGTGTTGCGCGCGTTCAAATGACGGTTCCGCTGCTTCAAATCATCATGATTCAACAGCACCTGACCCACCGTGATTCCATTCCGCGCAAAGTGCTCCGCGTACATCGACATCAGCCGGGTCTGTCCCACCGCCGCCGCCATTTGCAGGCCTTCCAGTTCGGTGGGCCGGGTACGGAATCCCAGCGGATCGAGCCCCGCGCCCACCGCGCCCGAAGACACCATCACCACCTCCCGTCCCTCCGCATGCAAAGCTGACACCTGGTCCACGATCGCCTGAATCCGGGCCGGGCTCGGACGTCCGCGGCTGTCCACCAGCACCCGGGTTCCGAATTTGATCACCACCCGGCGGGCGGTGCCCAGTACAGCACGTTGATTCTGCGAATCGATATTCATAAAAGGTATGCTCCAGCTTAAAACCGCGGCATCCGCCCGCCGCCTTTGAACTGCTTCAGTTTTTTGGTCATTTTCTGCGCCTGCTGGAACTGCTTGAGCAGATCGTTCACATCCTTCACCCGCGTTCCGCTCCCGGCGGCGATGCGCTGACGCCGCTTGGCGGTGATCAGCTTCGGATTCCGACGCTCTTTCGGGGTCATACTCAGAATCACCGCCTCGAATTTTTTACTTTGGCGTTCCCCGGCACTGGCGGCTTTTTCTTTTTGTTCTTTGGAGACACTCGGCATCCCCGGCATCATATCCATCAACTGGGTCATGGATCCCAGCTTTTTCATCTGACGCAACTGCACCAGAAAATCCTCCAGATTCATTTTACCGCTGAACATCCGTTTCTGCAGACGTTCCATTTCGTCTTCATCGACGTTCAGCTGAGCCTTTTCAACCAGGCTCACCACATCGCCCATGCCCAGAATTCTGTTTGCCATGCGGTCCGGATAGAAAGGCTGCAAATCCTCCTGCTTTTCCCCGGCGCCGATCATCAAAATCGGACACCCCGTCACCGCCCGCACCGAAAGTGCCGCGCCCCCGCGCGCATCGCCGTCGAGTTTCGTGAGAATCAGTCCGGTCAGTCCGCAGCGGGCATTGAAGGTTTCGGCCACGCTGACAGATTCCTGACCCATGGCCGCGTCAATCACCAACACTTTATTGCGCGCCCCGGTCATTTGGGTGAGATCGGCCACCTCCCGCACCAGATCATCATCAATCTGCAGACGGCCGCCGGTGTCATAAATCACCGTATCATACCCATGCAGGACCGCATGATTTTTGGCGCGGACCCCCAAAGCGGTGACCGATTCACCCGGGTTGGGACCCAGCATATCCACCCCGGCCTCCGCCGCCAGCACCTTTAATTGGTCCACCGCCGCCGGACGGCGAATATCGCAGCCCACCACCAGCACCTTTTTGCCGTCGTTTTTGAAGCGACGCGCCAGTTTTCCGGTGGTGGTGGTTTTGCCCACCCCGTGCAGCCCCAGCATCACAATCATCATGGGATGGGCAGATTTGTCGAAATCCACCTTGCGATCCCCCAGCAGAGCTTCCAGCTCGTCATGCACCCGCTTGATGAACTGCTGACCCGGCGACACGCTGTTGAGCACTTCCTCCCCCATCACCTGCTCACGGACTTTTTTCACAAAGTCCTTCACCACCTGGAAATGCACATCCGCCTCCAGCAGAGCCATGCGCACCTCGCGGAGCGCCTCCTGGATATTCTCCTCGGACAGTTTTCCCTGTCCGCGCAGCGATTTAAAGGTTTTTTGTAGGGAAGTGGTTAACTGATCAAACATTTCACTCCCTTAGCCTTTGCCTCCCCCCCCTTTCAAGCACGATCTGCGGGTTAAGCCCCATCACGGGTTAGGTGTATCAAGAATAAAGCGTATTCGCATAAACCGCAGGGAAAGGTCTTTCAGGGGTAAGGTGTCCTGAAAAATGAGCTGTTCGGGGGTCTCATCGATGAGGTCAACTCCGGCAATCGACCAAGTTCCCAGAAGATCGTTGGTGACTTCTCCCACGATCAGCACATCGGATCGAACCACGGTTCGATTGACGGTGAGACGAAGGAATGTGTCCTCTCCGGTCTCATTGAGTGAAAAGACCGGCTTGTCCGAGGTCGATGCCGGAATCCCCGGGTCCAGGCCCAGTGCGTACTTGACCAGGAGGGGAAACCCGTCTCCCTGAAGATCGGCCATGGGGTCGGCGTCCAGTCCCAAAAGATCCGCCCACAATTCGAAGTTTGGTCCGATGACGGACAGGGTGCCGTTTGTGGAGAGGTTCTGCGTATCCCAAAAAAGCCCTTCGGGGAGCACTGCATCGGAAAGATCAAGGGTACTGATTTCCCCGCTGAAGGTCTCTGCGGTCAACAGGGAGAAGGTGTCCCCATTTGCGGGAACAAAGTCATTCACGAAACTCACTTTCAGGGTTCCTCCCAAGGTGAGGGTCCCGCTGACGGCGACCTGGTCCATTTCCGAACCGGGAACCGTGC
>PXDP01000289.1 GCA_003565035.1 PVC group bacterium
CGGCGGCTTCTTCCAGTCCGGCGCTGGTCTGCTGCAGGCCGGCCACGGCGGAGCGGACCATGTAGGGCAGGCGGCGGATGCCGTAGGCCATGACCAGAAAGATGGTGGGGTTGGTGCGGACGTCGAACAGTCCCTGCAGGGCGGGGCTTTCGCGGAACACTTCGTTGGCCAAATAGCTGCTGAAGGCGAGGTAGCCGGTGGCCATGACCAGGCCGGGCACGGCCAGGGGCATCATGGCGAGGGCATCGAGCAGTCCGCGGACTTTCAAGGTGGAGCGGACGACCACAAACGCGATGCCGATGCCGAGGATGAGGTTGAACAGCACTGCGAGCAGGGAAAAGATGAGGCTGTTGCGGATACTGCGCACGGTCATGCTGTGTCCGAGGGCCTCGACGTAGTTGTCGGTGGTGAAGGAATCAGGCAGAATGGTTTGATACCAGCCGCCGGGGCTGGAAAAACTGGTGAGGATCACGCCGAGGTGCGGCAGCAGGGCGAGGGTGATGACGATGACGAAGGGCAGCAGGGCGAGAAAACTTTTGACGCCGGTGAGTTTGGTTTCGGTGAAGGTGGTGGCGGCTTTGCTCTGCATGGCGTAGGCTTTGCCGCCGAAGAAGTATTTACTCAGCGCGTAGAGGGACACGCTGACGGTGAGCATGACCACCACCAGGGCGAAGGGGAAGGGGTTGCCGCCGATTTCTTTGAGGGCGTCGAACACCTGTACGGAGGCGACGCGGGTGTAGTTCATGATCAGCGGGGTGCCGAGTTCGGTGAAGGACCAGATGAACACAATGGTGCCGCCGGCGAAAATCCCGGGGGTCATGAGGGGCAGGGTGATGCGGCGGAATTTGGTGAATCCGGTGGCACCGAGATTTTCGGCGGCCTCGTCCATGGCGTGGTCGATGTTGGCCAGGGCGGCGGAGATATTCAAATACATGATGGGGTACAGTGCCAAGGACTGCAGGAGGATCACGCCGACCCAGCGGCCCTGTCCCAGCCAGTCCACTTCGAGTCCGAACATCGCGTTGAGCACCCCGTACTGTCCGAGAATCTGCTGAAAGCCGATGGCTCCGACGAAGGGCGGCAGGATCATGGGCACCAGCACCAGGGCGTTGACAAAGCCTTTGCCTGCGAATTTATAGCGGTTCGACAGCCAGGCCAGGGGCAGGGAAAACAGGGTGGCGGTGAGGGTGGTGCCGATGGCGAGGCGGAGGCTGTTGCGGAGGCCTTCGAGGTAGATGGGATTCTGGAAGACACCGATCAGGTAGCGGAAGGTGAGCTGGCCGTCGGGGCTGACAAAGCCGTTGCGTATAACGAGGATGAGCGGGAAAAGCAGGCCGACAAAAAATACGGCCATGCTGAGGCAAAACATGATCCAGGCGCTTCGTTTACGCATCGCGGGCTCCCTGTTGCGCCAGGCGTCGGGCGAGGTTGTACTGTTGGCGGAAGAAAATGACCCAGTCGCGCATGTAGTCCATGCGGCGGTCACTTCCGAATCGGTCTCGGTCGAGCAGCCCCTCCCAGGTGACGCCTTCGGGCAGGGCGAGCAGCGCCTCCATGGCCTCGGGCACGGCTTCGGGTCCTCCGGCGCGGGCGATGGCGGCCCAGGCGGCGCTGAGTTCGTCACCGGCGTCCATGGCCATGGCGCGGATGAGGTCGCGGTGTATGCCGAAATGACGTCCGGTCCAGGCGGGGACGTACACGAACTGTTCGGCCAGGGTGTAGGGATTCACGGAGGGATCGGAGAGGTCGTCGGAATTATAGGGCGCGAGGGCCTCGTAAGAGCTTTGAAGGGCGGGATTGTCCTCGGAGGGATAAAAATCGCGGCGGATGGGCAGGCGGCGGAGGGCGAAGCGTTCGGGTCCGCCGGGGGTGCCGACGCGCTGGTTCCAGAGACGTTGTCCGGCTTCGCTGACGGTGAATTCCATAAACCGCACCGCGATTTCGCGGTTGGGGGCACCGCGGATGAGGCTGATGGGATCAGTGCTGACGCTGGATCCGCCGATGGGGGTGACGTAATGCATGCGTTCGCGGCCGGTGCGGGGATCCCGGCTGGTTTCAGCCTGATAGCGTCCGAAGAAATCGATGGAAATGCCGACGGCGGCGTTTCCGGTGCTGACGTCGATGGGTACTTTGCCCGCGCTGTCGGTGAAGAAGCGGGCATTGGCGCCGATGAGGCGGACGAGATTGATGCCGTTGAGCCAGCCTTCCTGAATGGCGGCAAGGTAATCGGGATCATCCGTGTCGCCTTCGAAGGCGGTGTGCCAGGAGAAGCCGGCGGCTACGACAGCTTCGTTGATCTGCTGGTGGATCATCATCTCAAAGGCCTTGGCCACGGAGCCGCTTTTGGTGGGGTCGGCGATGCCGAGCTGGCGGTGGAAGCGGATGTCGGTGAGATCGCTCCAGGACTGCGGGGGTGAATCGACACCGAGGTCGGCGAGCCGGTCCGTGTTGTACACGATGCCGAAGGCGCTGATGGCGGTGCCGATAAAGCCTTCGGTGCGCCAGACTTCACCGCTGAGCCCCTCGGGAATGAGCTCGGTGCCGTCGGGGAGATGGGTGAGATGTTCGGGAATGCCCTCGGGCCAGGCCGGGGCGGTTATTCCGCGGGCGAAGGTGCGGGAATGGTCGAATTCACCGCCGCCGAAAAAGAGGTCGATGCCGATGCCGAAGCGGTCGGGGTCATCGGTGGCGCGGAGGGTCTCCCGGAGTTCGATGAGATCCTCGCGGTCGGTCTCAAACCTATGTGCGGTGAGGGCGGTGGTGCCGCCGGCGGGCCAGGGGCGGTCGAGTCCGCGGGTCCACCAGGCGCGGAAGACGGACTGGGTTTCGCCTTCAAGAAAGCGGGCGATTTCGGAGGTGCCGCCGATCACACGCCAGTCGATGCGGACAGGAGTGCCGTGTTCTTCGATGTGCCAGCGGTTGAAGGCGCGGGCGAATTCGTATCGGATGGCTTCGTTATGGGGAGAAATGATGACCAGTTCCGGATCGCCGGGTCGCCACTGATCCTGCGGGGTCTCGCGGCGGAAGATGAAGGGCAGGGCGATGACCGCGGCCGCAGTGAGGATGACCAGAAGATTTTTCATTTCCCGGAGGCGCCTCCCTCCGCCGGCAGCACCACCGCGTCGCGGGGATCGACGCGGACCGCGGCCTGTTCCACTCCGTCGCGGGCGATGATGCGGGGATTTAGATCAAAAACTTTGAGATTGGGGCCGTTGTCGCCGCCCACGCGGACCTGATGCTGGGCGACTTCGCCGAGGTAAATGGAATCATGCACCGCGCCCTCAAGTTTGTTGGGGGCGTCGGCGGGGGAGTCGCCGAGTTTCAGGGTTTCGGGGCGCAGGGAGAGAACCACCCGGTCACCGGTGTTGAGTCCGGGGGCGACGGCTTCGGAGGTGAAAGTGCCGATGTCGGTTTTAACGGTGCCGGTGTTGCCGCCGGTGTGCTCCAGAACGCCGGGAATGAAGTTGGTTTCGCCAATAAAACTGGCGGCGAACATGGAGACGGGGCGGCTGTACACCTCGCGGGGCGGACCGCATTGCTCGACCACGCCGCCGTTGAGCACCGCGAGGCGGTCGGCCACGGAGAGGGCTTCTTTCTGGTCGTGGGTGACGTAAATCGCGGTGAGCCCGGCCTCTTTGCAGATGCGGCGGATTTCGGTGCGCATCTCCAGTCGGAGTTTGGCGTCGAGATTGGAAAGAGGTTCGTCCAGTAACAGGCACTGGGGATGAATGACCAGGGCGCGGGCCAGGGCGACGCGCTGCTGCTGTCCGCCGGAGAGCTGATTGGGTTTCTGGGCGGCAAGTTCGCTCATTCTGACCATGGCCAGGGCATCCTCCACCCGTTTGGCGGTCTCGCTTTTGCTCAGCTTGCGCATTTCCAGTCCGAACGCGACGTTCTGGGCGACGGTCATGTGCGGCCAGAGGGCGTAGCTTTGAAACACCATGCCGGTGTCGCGCTGGTGGGGGGGGAGGCGGGTGACATCGCGATCGCCGATGAGAATGGTGCCGGAATCCGGTTCGTTGAATCCGGCGATGCTGCGGAGGAGAGTGGTTTTGCCGCAGCCGGAGGGCCCCAGCAGGAAAAACAGCTCACCGGGTTCAATGGTGAGAGTGATGTGATCCACCGCCCGGGTGCTGCCGAAATGTTTTACCAAATCCTTTAGGTGTACGGATACCGCCATAAACTTACTCCTCGTGGTTAGGGGGATTACCATGCAGGCACGGATTCGGTTGGTCAACCTTGAATCTTCCGCCAACGGTTAATTTTCGGTTTGCAGTTCCGCGCACGTATCGGAGCCGACCGCCAGCGATATGCGGAGCCGGTGGCGGTGCCACTGGATGGAGAGCACGCCGAAATAGATATGCATGAGAAAAGCAAAATGCCATTCGATGACGTTGATGACTCTGGAGGACTCAAAGTATAAATCGGCGGGAAGGTAGATCAGGCCGAGAATCAGCATGTATACACTCAGGCCGGTGAGGATGCGGATGATCCGGGGCGAGGTGGCGGGCTGAAGGGTATGTTCCCACTTAAGCAGCGCGGAGGCGGCGAGCAACTGGGCCAGTCCGGTGGCTCCGAAATAGGTGGTGGTGCCGAAGCGGCGCAGCCATTCGTAGACGGAACCGTCGGTGCCCAGAAAAACCGCGTAGAGGGCCAGGAATGCCGCGCCGATGACCCCGAGACGGGTCACTGCTTTAGAGCGGGAGTCAGGGACACCGAGGGTTTTCAGCCAGGATCCGCAAATCAGCCAGCAGGCGATGAGCAGGGTGGTGGTGGGCAGGATAACCAGGCGGAAGATGTGAA
>PXDP01000019.1 GCA_003565035.1 PVC group bacterium
AGATCATCGGACCAAAGGACAAACAGAAATCGAGCAGCTTGCGGCCGTCGCGGGTATACAGATATGGCCCCTTCGCCTTTTCCGCGAAAAGCGGTTCCCCGCCAACAGATTTAAACGCGCGGACCGGACTGTTCACACCGCCGGGAATGACCGCTCGTGAACGGGTTTTCAGATCTTTACTCATAGTTCAAGGCATTCTGTAAGGGGACAAAATCAGGGAAAAATTCGATATATGATCGCGCGAGCCGTTTGGATTCCTCCAGATTGCCCAGCATCCGGGTGGTTACCACGTGCATGTTGACCGCAGCCATGGCATCGCCCTCGTGGTAGCCGGTCCATCCGCCGGGTCCGCTGCCGTCGTCGTTGATTTCTTCAGGCCGCTCGACAAGGGCCAGCTCTGCCCCGCGGGCGAAGTCGGCATGGGCCAATGTCAGATATTCACGGGCTTCATCCTCATGGCCGGCTTCGTTGAGTCTGCGGTACCGGCGAATCGTCAGGAACCCTCTGGACACATAGAGTTGAAAGGCCTCCGGATTCAGCCGCAAGCCTTCATTCACAAACTCAAGCGCCAGCGACGGGTCCTCGGCCTGCAGCCAGAAACCACCGGCGACAAACCCCCGCACATAGTTCGGGTCTGTGAGGGTCATCATCCGGAACCAGGGAATCAGCTCCCGGCCGTCGGTGTGAATGTGAGCTTTGGTGGGGTCCCGCCAAGGCTTGACCTCGCGGTGCAGGCGGCCGATAAATCCACGAAAGTCCCGCTCCGCCGCCGGGATCAGCGTCGGCGTGCCCGCATGATCATGATCCAGCTCAAAGCCGTGCTCTTCCCCGTGTTCGTGGTGGTGATGTCCATGATCATGTCCGTGGCTGTGGCTGTGGCTGTGGCCGTGATGATGAGGATGATCGTCGTCAGGAATGCCCAGTTCGCTTTGGTGTTCGTCCACTTCCTCGGAGAGCTGTTCGGCGGTCATGACCGACTCCTCCATGTGCGGCACATACCCCACGCCCGCGTGCAGATAGCGTTCGGTTTTAATGAACATGATGTCGCTCATCGAGGTGCGGAATTCACCAAGCATGGTGGCAATGGCGCTGCTGTTGCGGCGCAGACGCTCCTGATCGTCGCGGGAACGCCCGCCGGTGTAGGCCATGGGATTGACACGATAGCCCAGAAACGCCGCCGCAACAAAGGCGGTTCCCCAAACCGGCCAGAAGGTTTTTGCGTTCATCTCACACGCTCCTTTCCTGAAAAATGCGGCAGGCGGCCGCCAGAAACAACCCGCTCCAGAGCAGGCCTGAAACGGTCAGGCTCAGAAAATCCGCAGCGGACAGCGGGCCGATCCCGTCGGTGTACCGCAGCACCAGATTCAGACGCCCCGGATCAGGAAGCCATCGCGACAGAACCGCGAGCAGCGGCAACCGGACGAGCATTCCCGCGGCAAACACCAGCAACCCACTGAGAAAGACCGCCAGCACCCGGGGAAACAGCAGGGAAAAGCACAGGGCGACGGAGGCGGTCATGCCAAGGGCCACCGGCTGCAGCAGCAGGGTCTGCGCCAGAGTTCCGGGAACATAAGCCTCCATGCGGGGAACCAGCAGCAGCGTCGGCACCAGAAGCACAGCGAAAACGGCCAGGCCAACCGCCCAGGAGGCCAGGCCTTTGCCCAGCAGGATTTCCGCGCGCTGAACCGGACGGGCCATGAGCGGGTACAGCGTGCGGCGCTCCAGCTCGTCGGGAATCTGCCGGGCCGCCATGAGCAGCGTCAGCAGATGTGCGAGTGCGATGATCAGCGTGAGGCTCAGATTCAGCAGGAAGGTGCCCGCCGCCGGGGTTTCCAGCCCCACAAAGCGGGCGGCCGCGAGGAAGAGCAGGTACACGGTCATGAACAGCCCGAGCACCGCGAGATCTTTCCGGCGCAGCATTTCCAGCACCGCGCCCCGGCCAATGGCCATCAGATGGATTTTGTTCATCACAGCGGCCTCCTGCGAAAGAGTCGATAGGAAAGTGCGGTAAACACCAGTGTGTATCCGAGGGCATACGCCGTGAGGACCACCAGGGTCATTCCCGAAACCGGCCCCCACAGTTCACTGTGAAGCACCTTCTCGGAAAGATCAAACAACACCAGTTGGGGAAGCAGATAATTCAACACAATCAGCAGCAAACGTCCGATATCCGTTGTGAGGTCATACAGGAACAGCGAGGTGCTGCTGAGAATGCCCGAGGCGGAATAAAGCAGCAGCCCCATCACCAACGCCGCATCATAATTGAACAGCAGCGACAAGAGGAAGCAGGCGGAAGTCAGGAGCATCATCAGCAGCATCTGCAAGTAGATATGCTGAACAAACAGCCCCCAGCCCAAATCCCCGCCCAGGCTGAGAATGCCCGCCACATACAGGACCATAAACAGCCCGAAACAGAAGGCCGCCGCCGCGCAGACCCCGAGCCCCTTGCCAATCAGAAAGGTCAGCCGGCCCACCGGACGGGCCAGCAGCGGATAAATGGTACGGAATTCAAATTCCCGCGGAAGCTGACGGGTGGCCAGCAGCACCACCGCAATCGCGGTCGACACCCCCATCAGTTTGAGGGCCACCTCGCGGTAAAACTTCACCAGGCCCTCCAGCCCGAAGAAATCCAGGGTCATCACCACACCGATGAGGGCGCAGCACAGAAGAATGATCACATAAATTTCTTTCCGGCGCACCGCCTCCACCAGCACGCTCTTGGCAATCACCCGCACCGCGGCCGCATTACCCATGGTCCTTCCCTCCGGCGCGCACTTCAGAAATAAAGAAGGACTCCAGACTCCGCTCCTGCCCGATCGCGTGCAGTTCCTCCCGGGTGACCTCCCGGAGCACCTTTCCCTGATCAATCAGGATCACCCGGTCACAGAGCGACTCGACCTCGGACAACTCATGCGAACTGAAAAAAATCGTCCGCCCCTCTTTTGTCAGCCGCTCCAGAATCCGCCGCAGGTCGTAGCGTCCCAGCGGGTCCAGACCGGAGGAAACCTCGTCGAGCACCAGCAGCTCCGGCTTTGTGATCAGTGCCTGGGCAATGCCCAACCGCTGCTGCATGCCTTTGGAAAAGGTGCGCAGCAGCTCTCCCTCATGCCCGGCCAGCCCCACCAGCTCCAGCACCTCGGGAATCCGCTGCTTGAACGCTTCTTTTTTCATGCCCCCCAGGGTTCCGTACAGCTCCAGAAGCTCCCTTGCCTTCATAAAGGGATAATACAGTGCCACTTCGGGCAGATACCCGATCTCCCGCCGACCCTCCGGCGCTCCCGCCGGATGCCCGCAGACCCGCGCCACTCCGCTGTCCGCATAGGTGAAACCCATCAGCGTTTTCAGGGTGGTGGATTTTCCGGCGCCGTTGGCTCCGATAAAGCCGACGCATTCCCCTTCGCGCACCACAAAAGACACGCCATCCACCGCCGTATTTTTCTGTGCGCCACGACCGTACGACACGGTCAGATTTTCAACTTCGATCATAGTTTTCATAGAGGGTGAGACTCCACGTTCTAAATGGGTTCAGGCTTGTCAGTATCCATCCTTGGTTGGATTCTTCAGGTTCTTAAAATACATTCATCAAGTTCAATCCCAACCGGACAATGGTCGGATCCCATCACCTCCGGCAGGATAAACGCCTGGCGGAGTTTGCCACGAAGTGCGACGGAGATGCAAACATAATCAATCCGCCACCCAATATTCCGCGCCCGCGCCCCGGCCCGGTAACTCCACCAGGAATACTGTTTCGGAAGATCCGGATGCAGCTCCCGGAAGGTATCCAGAAACCCCGCCTCCAAAATCGCGTCAAAGCCCGCCCGCTCCTCATCTGTAAACCCGGCATTGCGCCGGTTCGAGGCCGGATTCGCCAAATCGATCTCCTTGTGCGCCACATTCAGATCCCCGCAGAAAATCACCGGCTTGCTCGCCTCCAGTTCTTTGCAGTAGGCCAAAAACGCCCGGTCCCAATCCAGGGTCCGATAGTCCAGCCGCCGCAATTCATTCTGCGAATTCGGCGTATACACCGTCACCACAAAATACTCCGGATGCTCCACCGTGATCACCCGACCCTCCTTGTCATGCTCCGGCATCCCAATCCCGATCTTTTCCGACAACACCGGCAGCCGCGTCGCCAGCAATGTCCCCGAATAGCCCGGCTTCAAGGCCGGATTCCAAATCACCCGCATATCCGCCGGCCACTCAAAGGGCACCTGATCCGGCCGCGCCTTGATTTCCTGCAGACACAAAATGTCCGCATCCAACTTCGCCATGTCCTCCGCAAAATTTTTGCCGAGAACCGCACGCAATCCGTTCACATTCCAGGAGATTAGTTTCATGGCCCCCTCCTACGCGGGAGATTCCGGATAATCAACCGTTAATCCCCCTGCAAATCTTGATGCCGAAAAGTAACGCAGATTCTATTGCACCCCGAAGCGGGTGCTTTCATCGTAGCCCCAGAACTCAATTTGCCCGGGATTTCACCCGAAATTTATCGCAAATTCTAATGCGTCAAGAAACAAGATCTCAGCATCATTACAGTGACGAGCCCGCCATCCCGCTTGCCCTGCCCTTTACACACAAAGTGCGTGCAGCCACTCATTCTCGCTGAGCCATGCCGAGGCCCTGACTTAGGGTGTTATTTTATCAGGTATTTTAAAAAGATGCCGAAGATGCCGAAGATGCCGGGTCGAAGCTCGCAACAGACAATCCGCACCCCGAAGTGGGTGCCTCACCGTAGCCCGGGGTTCGCACCCGCGCCAGCGGGGGTGCACCCCGGGGATGTACCAT
>PXDP01000199.1 GCA_003565035.1 PVC group bacterium
CTGGTCAACGTGCTGGAACTCAATCTGGCATTGGATGAAAAATAAATATGGGAATATGGTTTTGACAACCCATTGAACCATATTTATCTTAACCCCATGAAAACAACCCTGGAAATCACCGACAGTCTTTTTAACCGTGCCAAGGCTTATGCCCGCAGTCAGCACACTACTCTGCGCGCCCTGACCGAAGAGGGGCTGGCCAAGGTTCTGGACGAGCGCGAAGCGCCCAAGCCTGTGAAGCTGAAGCCGGTCACCTTTAAAGGGAAAGGTCTTTCTCCGCAGTTTGAAAATGCCGATTGGTCGCGTCTGCGGGACGCGGCCTACGGAGAGGATCGGTCGTGATTGCCGTCGATACCAATATTTTGGTGTATGCGCTGCGTGAGGATTCTCCGTTTCATACGGCCTCCCTGGGTGTATTGTCAGAGCTGGCGGTGTCCGGAAGGCGTTGGGCGATTCCCTGGTCCTGCGTGCACGAATTCATCGCTATCAGCACCCATCCCAAAATCTACCGACCTCCGACTCCCTTGAAAACGGCCATGGCCTCGGTGAAGGTTTGGCTGGACTCTCCATCCTGTGAACAACTTTCAGAAGGGCCCGGATATTTTGAGATCCTGACTACACTCGCCTCCAAAGCCAAACTTGCTGGCTCCATGATCCACGATGCGCGTATCGCCGCGCTTTGTCTTCACCATGGCGTCGCGGAACTGTGGACGGCGGACCGGGACTTCTCCCGCTTTCCCGAATTGAACACCCGCAACCCTCTGCTGTAACGTTATCCCCCTCGCCTGATGACAGCCGCCACGTCCACCGGTAAACTCAAACTCTTCTTCGGGATGTCGCCCGGGGTGGGGAAGACGTATGCGATGCTGCAGGCGGGTCGGGAAAAACTGAAGGAAGGCGTGGATGTAGTTGCGGGCGTGGTGGAAACCCACGGGCGTCCAGAGACCGAAGCCTTGCTGGAGGGGATGCCGCAGATCCCGCGTCAGACAATCCGGTACCGGGATGTTGAGTTGGAGGAGATGGATCTGGATGCGATTCTCAAGCGCAAGCCGGATCTGGTGCTGGTGGACGAACTGGCGCACAGCAATGTGCCCGGCAGCCGTCATGATAAGCGCTATCTGGATGTGCGGGAGTTGCTGGATCAGGGGATTCATGTTTACAGCACCCTGAATGTGCAGCATCTCGAAAGCCGGGCCGACGGGGTGGAGGCGCTTACTGGCGTGCAGGTGCGGGAGCGGGTGCCGGACACGCTGCTGGAATGGGCAGATGAAATTGAGGTGATCGATTTGTCGCCGGAGGGCCTGCGGCGTCGGCTGGCGGATGGAAAAGTGTATCAAGGGGGGATCGCGGCGACTGCGGCGGAGGGCTTTTTCTCCGCCCGCAATCTCACCGCTCTGCGGGAAATGGCGCTGCGGTCCACCGCCCAGCGGGTGAATCAGGGGCTGGTGGATTTGCTGAAACAGGAACGCCGTCCGCCCCCGATGCCCACGGGCGAGCGCATTCTGGTGGCGGTGGGCCCGAGCCCGTTTTCGGAAACGCTGATCCGCTGGACCCGGGGGTATGCGGACAGTCTGAACGCCTCCTGGGTGGCGGTTCATATCGAAAAACCGGAGGTGGCGGACGCGGAGACCACCGCGCGGCTGAACGCGAATCTCGAATTGGCCCGAAGTCTGGGTGCGGATATCGTCAGCACCTCCGGCGAGGAGGTCGCCACCATTCTGCTGCGGGTAGCCCGGCGCGAACTGGCCACGCAAATCGTGGTGGGCCGCTCCCCCAAACGCCGCTTTCGGGGACGTTCGCTCACGGACCAACTGATCGCCTCCTCGGGCAACATCGCCGTGCATCTTGTGCCCACCGTGGAGGAGCAGGGAAAACGTCGCTCCCGCATGACCTCGTCCCGTCGGGAATATTTACAGGCGGCCTTGCTTCCTGTGTTGGCCACGCTGGTATTTTTGCCTCTCCGGGAACCCGTCGGCTACTGGACCATTTCGCTGTTGTATCTCACCCTCACGGTGACCGCGAGTCTTCGCCTTGGCCGCGGGCCGGTGTTTCTGTTTGCGGCGCTCAGCGCCATCTGCTGGAATTTCTTTTTTGTGGAGCCCCGTTTCACCTTCTGGATCGCTTCCGCGCAGGATTTGCTGCTGTTTCTGCTGTTGTTTTTGATCGCCATGACCATGGGGCAGCTTACCGCACGACTCCGTCTGCTTCGTCTGGCGGAACAACGCCGGGAACACCGCGCCGACGCGCTGTTCCGCTTTCTCAGAGATTTCACGGAATCCACTGAATTGCCTCTGGCGATCGAGCACGCTTTGAGGCATACCCGTGATGTCAGCAGCGGTGAAACCGCGCTCTGGCTTCCCCGCGCCCCGGGAACGCGCACCCTGTTTCCCGAAAATGCGGTGTTCAGCGAAAAAGAAACCGGGGTCATGGACTGGGTGATGCAAAACCGGACCCCCGCAGGGCATGGAACCCGCACCCTCCCGGAAATGGAGGCCCTGTACCTGCCGGTGGACCATGAGGACCGGGTCTTCGGGGTGCTGCGTGTCCGTGCGGTCACTTCCGACCTGGCTTTACGCGACCTTCTACAGCAAATGACCTCCATGCTTGCCCGGGCCTTGGAGCAGGAGTCGCTCCGTCTTCATCTGCGGGACGCCGAACTTGATGCCTCCTCCCGCCGTCTGCAAAAGGTGCTGCTCGACACCGTCAGTCACGAACTCAAAACCCCGCTGACGGTTCTGCTGGGGTCGGTGGAGGCGCTGGCGCAACCCGATGCACCCCGCGAACTGGCGGTGGAGGCCGGACGGGCCGGGCGTCGTCTGCTGCGAAATGTGGACATGCTGCTGGACCTTTCGCGCTACGAAAGCGGGGTGGTGAAAACGAAATCGGAATGGATCGATCCCGAGGATCTGGTCGAGCAACTCCGCAATGAACTGCGCCACGAATTCGCGGAGCGGGTGGAGGAGATTCAGTTTGAGATGCCAGGGGAACTGTTCCGCAGCGATGAGGCGCTGGTGTTTCAGCTCTTCAACCAACTGCTGCGAAATGCCCTCGGGCACACGCCGAAGGGGGGACAGGTGTGGTGTCGGCTGCGGGTGGAAGAGAACTGGATTTTGGGAGACGTCAGCGACAGCGGTCCCGGACTTCCGCCCGGCGAAAATGTCGAAAGCCTTTTTCAACCTTTCCGCCGCGGTGGCAATGCCCGGTCCAAAGGCCTTGGCCTCGGACTGTCGATCACCCGCCGCATCTGCCAGGCGCTCGGCGGCGATATACATGCCGAAACCTCGGAGGGCGGCGGGTTAGCCTTCAGTTGCAGGTTACCAACCATGGAAAATTAAATCTTGCTTCAGTAAAAATTTCATGGATATTGAAAATATGCCTATTACCGTAAAAAATGAAAAGGTGGAAAATATGGTCAGGGAAGTGGCGCGCTTGAGTGGTTGCAGTCTAACGGATGCGATCGGCCATGCGCTTGGAAATCAATTGCGACAGTTGAAGCAGGCGCGTCGTGCTCCGCGTACGCAAGACGTATTATTGGAAATTTCCTCCCGCTGCGGAGCGTTGCCTGATGTAGACACACGCTCTCCTGAGGAGATTCTTGCTTTTATTTAAGGGGCACGATTTTTCCGCTACGGATTTGGACTGTCAACATGTGTGACCGATGAGTGCGCCTTGCCTGTTGATTATCGACGACGAACCCGCCATCCGCAAACTTCTCCGCGCCGCGCTGGAGGGCGGGGCGGGTTATCGTGTCTTCGAAGCCGATACCGGCGAAAGCGGGCTTGCCGCCGTCGCCACCCGTCAGCCGGACGCGGTGCTGCTCGATCTTGGATTGCCGGACCTCGAAGGCTTCGAGGTGCTCGACCGCCTGCGCGAGTGGTCCGATGTGCCGGTGCTCATGCTGACGGTACGGGATGATCCGGATGAAAAAGTGGCGGCGCTCGATTCCGGTGCCGACGACTACATCACCAAACCGTTTCATACCGGGGAACTCCTGGCCCGGCTGCGGGCAGTATTGAAAAGACGCCAAACCCGTCAGCAGGAAGCGCAAATCATCCTCGGGGATCTGGAGGTTGATTTTGTGGGGCATGAGGCCCGTTTGGGAGGTGACCTCCTGAACCTCACCCCGATCGAATACCGCATTCTCGCCGCGCTCGCGAAATATGCAGGAAGAATCGTGACCAAGTCGGTACTCATTCAGGCGGTTTGGGGGGAGAATCCGCAGAACAATCAGGACAGCCTGCGGGTTCATCTGGCCGCGTTGCGGAAAAAACTGCGCGCCGGCGTCAAGGCCCCGGTGATTTTGACGGAACCGGGGGTGGGCTATCGCTTGATGATTCCGCCCGGGACACCAGATCAACCTGAAGCCTGACCCGGACCGGTTTTTCCAGGATTTCCTGAAACCATGCGGACACTTCCTCTGTTTCTTTGGAGCTGACGGGAACCGGACGTTCCACCCGCACGTTGGCGTAGGGATCATTTCCGCCCGCACGAATCGAAAGCTCTGTCAGCCGGGCGGGAGGGGACCATGCCTCCAGCAGTTCGCTCAGTTCGCCGTGTTGCGGTGTGGAGAGGGTGACGCGGTGCCATCGGGTCATGCGAAATTGTTCCAGAAGCCGGGAGCCGAGCGGAACCGACAGGGCCAGAGTGGACAACAGCAGCAGCCAGACCGCGCGGGTTGCCCAGCGTTGTGCGGCCTGCCCGCGGGCTCCGCTGCGGATGCCGCCGAAGTAGAAGCTCAGGGCCGCGCCCAGCAC
>PXDP01000144.1 GCA_003565035.1 PVC group bacterium
GCCCGGTATATGGTTTGCGCCAGTTCCCAGTCGACCGGTTTGCGGGCCGACTTCATTTTTGGCAAGACCAGTTCCCGGGGTGTTTTCTGCTTTGAGGCCTGAATCAACTGCTTCAGCCCCTCGCGGCATCTCGAATTTCCCTGCTCCGCCTGTCCATATCCGCTCCAAGTGTATTGTGCGGGGTCTTTGCAGATCCCGGCCCGCATTGGATTGAGATCGATATAGGCCGCGACAGAGCACAAGGCTTCCGGCGTGTCTTTCAGAACCATGCTCCGATACCGTCCATCCCAAAATACTCCGTAAAGCTGATGCTTTTTATTATACCACGCCGAAAAGCCCTGTTTGAGAACCCGCATAAAATCTGGAAGATTATGCATTCGCCTCGTTAACTCTGCTTCCATCTCTTTCTGCAACGGATTTGGAGAGCTCTGATACGCCTCCATCCAGGCTCTCACCTTCCGTTCCGGCCAGACCCGTTGAATTCTGCGGAGAAGTTCCTCTGTGCGCACCTGTTGCACCGGGGGGATCCAAAGCAGTAAATGGACGTGATTGTTCATCAGGCAATAGGTGAGAATCCCAATGCCGGAAAAATCAGCCCAGCGGTAGAGCAGGTCCGTAAAAACAGTTTTTTCCTGATCGCCAAACAAAAATTTCTGCTGAACGACACGGCTGGTGACGTGAACGAAGTATCCCCCGGACTTTGGAAGGATCCGAAGTCCGCGTTTACGTGAAGTCAAAGGAGTGGGGTGAAAGGGCATCTTGAAGTCCTCAGGTGTGAATGAAAGGAATGAATCTCATTTCCCTACACCCCGGCAGGTTGGCTTCTTCCGCGACTTTTTTGATTTTTTTAAATTTCCCGTTGTGCGCACCTGTTGCAGGCGTTGTCGCAAGCGTTGTGCGCACCTGTTGCAGGGATGATTTTTGAGAAATCGGAGGGTTGTATTTTTGGGAAACTTGTACATATAGACAGTATGACTGAACGGGACGCGTATATTGCTTTGAATATGTTTGAGGGAATCGGCCCGGTTCGGGTTCGGGAACTCCTGTCGATTTTGGGTTCGGCCTCTGCGATTCTGCAGGCGTCGCGGGAGGAGCTGGTACAGGCGAAGGGGGTGGGGATGAATTTGGCGGAAAATCTGTTGCGTCAGGTGGACTCTATGGACGTGGAGGCGGAGATCCGGCGGGCGCGGGGGGTTGGGGCGGAGATCATTACGCGGGCGGATCCGGAGTATCCTGAGGCGTTGACGCATATTCACGATCCGCCCATGGCGCTGTACGTGAAGGGCTCGCTCCAGGTCTCGGATCGTCATGCGATTGCGGTGGTGGGCTCGCGGCGCTGCACGCATTACGGATTGCAGGTGGCAGACCGGTTGAGTTTTCAGTTGGCAAAGCAGGGGTATACGGTGATCAGTGGTCTGGCTCGGGGCATTGATGCGGCGGCGCATCAGGGGGCGATCAAAGGCAAAGGGCGCACACTGGCGGTGCTGGGCTGCGGGATTGATCAGGTGTATCCTGCGGAGCATGCAGAGCTGGCGGAGGCGGTGCGGGGATCGGGGGCGGTGATCAGTGAGTTTCCGATCGGGTTCAAGCCGAGCCGCAATTCGTTTCCGCAAAGGAACAGAATCGTTTCGGGGATGTCTCGGGGCGTGCTGGTGGTTGAGGCGGCGCTGGGCTCGGGCGCGTTATTGACGGTGGATGAGGCGTCGGACCAGGGGAAACTGATTTTCGCAGTGCCGGGGCGGATTGATAATCCGAGCGCGGGCGGGTGCAATCATTTGATTAAGAACGGGGCAAAACTGGTGGAGGATGTGGATGATATTCTGGATGAGTTCGAGTATTTGCTGTCGCCAAATCCGGAGGGGCGTGAGGATCCCGAGCATGTGAAGCCGCAGGTTCAGTTGAGTGAGTCGGAAGCGAAACTTCTAGAGGTTTTGGGCGACGAGGTGATAGAGCAGGATCACCTCATCCGGGTCAGCGGCCTGAGCGCTTCGGCGGTGGCGACGGCGTTGGTGATGCTGGAAATGAAACGGCAGGTGGTGTCATTACCCGGCCGGAAGGTGAAGCGGAAAACCTGAGCTATCGGTCCTGGTGCCCTATTCCTCAAAAATTTCTGACGGAAGGCATTGACAGCAATGCAGTCACTGCGCATATTTTAACCATGGCAACATTAACCATTCGGAATTTAAACGATGAAGTGAAGCGAATGTTGAGAATTCGGGCAGCTTCACACGGTCGCTCGATGGAAGCGGAAGCACGGTTATTACTTGGTCAGGTTTTGGCAACCGGTATTCATAAGGATGAAGAATCCGGTACAGTCCAGATTCAAGGGCGATGGAAAGGGAAATTCACCACAGATGAAATTTTGGGCATGACCCGCGGGGAGGACTGAGACATTATGCCTGTTTATGTGGACAGTTGCGTGGTGCTTGACATCATGACGGATGATGAACGATATGGGGAATGGTCTGCCGGGATTTTGGATGCATACCGTGATCAGGGACTGTGGGTACACTGGATGGTGTTTGCGGAGATCTGTGCGGGACTGGCTCATGTTTCTGAGGCAGAGGAGGTTCTGCGGGAATTGGGTTTGGAAATCCGGACTTCCCGTCAAACGGGATTATGGTTGGCGGCCAAAGCCTTTGTCCGTTATCGGGCGGCGGGAGGAACAAAAACCAGTCCGTTGCCTGATTTTTTTATTGGTGCACAGGCGGAGGATGAATGTGTTGCTTTGATCACACGGGATGTTCAACGGTTTAAGACCTATTTCCCGTCGGTTACGCTGATATCGCCTGCCGCCGATGGATAAATTCCCTGTATGTATTAAACAGGCGGGAAACCCGTACCGCTGGATTTGGCAAGTAGTCTTTCGTTGAAGACGCCCATGATGCGGTCGTAGAGTTCGTTTCCGAGCAGCTGATCTTCGACGTCGGTTTCTATGCTGGGGTTGTCGTTGACTTCGATGATGCTGGGTTTGCCGTGAATTTCTTTGAGATCGACGCCGTAGAGTCCGCGTCCAACGAGGTTGGCGGCTTTGAGGGCGGTCTGCACAATGGCTTTGGGTGCATCCTCCACACGAAAGGTTTGCCAGGCCCCGCTGGTGACGTTTTCTTCGTTGGCGTTCTCGTAGATCTGCCAATGGGTGCCGGCCATAAAGTATTTGCAGGCGTAGAGGGGCTTGCCGTCGAGGATGCCGACACGCCAGTCGAAATCGGTGGGCACGAATTCCTGCACCACGAGCAGGGCGGAGGATTCAAGCATTTTTTCGGCGAGATGGAGGAGTTCGCCTTCGTTTTCGGCTTTGAGTACGCCCTGGGAGAAAGAGCTGTCGGGCAGTTTGAGGATGCAGGGGAATCCGATGGTGGTTTCGACTTCGCCGAGGTTATCCTTGTGCAGCACCATGGAGCGGGGGGCGGGTAGTTTATGGTACTTGAGCATCTCCAGGAGATAGACCTTGTTGGCGCAGCGGAGAATGGAGGTGGGGTCGTCGATCACCACCAGCCCGTCTTTTTCGGCCTGGCGGGAAAACCGGTAGGTGTGATGATTGACGTAGGTGGTTTCGCGCATGAAGAGCGCATCATATCCGGGGAGATGGATGAAATCGTCGCGGGTGATCAGTTCGGCTTCAATTTCGAGCCGGTCAGCGGCTTTGATGAAGTTTTCCAGGGCTTTGGAGTCGCTGGGGGGCAGTTTTTCTTTGGGATCGTGGAGGATGGCCATCTGATAGCGGGGCGGCTTGGGACGGCGGACACGGTGGCGGCGGGAGAAGTAGCTTTTGGCGAAGTCGAGAACGGCGTCGCGGTGGTTGTCGGGCACCTGATTGATGGAAATGGGGTAGATGTTGGTGATTTCCCAGTGGCCCTCTTCGCCTTTTCGCTGGAAGAGGGCGCGGAGGAGCGGGGCGCGGAAGTGGGTGAAGAGTTTGCGGGCCAGCGCGTCATGGGCGGCGGTGATATTGCGGCCGAAGTAGATGCTGAGGGTGAAACGGTCGCTTTTGATGCGTTTAAGACTGGTTTGAATGGTTTGTTCGAGATCCTCGGAGACGAGGCGGAGGACACCGCGGTGGTTGAGGTCGCGGAGGGTGCCGGTGTCGGGCATGGGCTGATGGCCGCGGGCTTCGGCGAGGAGGCTGACGTAGTAGCCGGTGCTTTGATAGCGATAGGATCGGCAGAGGTTGAAGACACGGGCGGTAGCGCGGAAGTAGTCTTCGTTGGTGAGGTAGTCGCGTGAGGAGATAATGGAGACATTATCCAGTTTGAGCGGCCAGCGGTCGGGTTGATCGACGACGAGGTAGATGGGTTTCATACGGGGGGCGGGGGGTTAGGCTTCGTTCAGTCCACCAGTTCGATATCAGGTAAACCTTGAAAATCAGACGGATTATACGTTTTCAGTTTCCTGAGACCGTGACGGGACATTCCGGCAATGAGATTGGCATCGTGAATGCGTTTTCCTTTGAGGTTGTGGCGCTCGACCAGATTGAATACGCGGAGGGCGGTTTCTTCGTCTTCGGGGAGAATCTGGAGGATTTTTTGAAAACAGCGCACATTTTCCACGGCGATTTTGGGTGACAACCCCAGTCCGTTCCCTTCCGGGGGGCGGGTACTGACGACGAGGTATGCCCGGAAGATCTGCGCGGTGGCAAAAAGCCGGAGATCACCCCGCTGGCCCTGCTCCAGAAATGCCAAAGCGCTGGGATGGTGTTTCCTGCTGCGATCTGTGGCGGCA
>PXDP01000497.1 GCA_003565035.1 PVC group bacterium
CGGCGGGCGGATCCATGCGGGCCGGACAGGCGCCGTGCAGGCTCAGGCCATTGAAATCGGTACGGACGCGCTCCCAGCCCAGTCCGCGAAAAACCGGTTCACCGCCGGATGGCCCCCGGGAAGCAAAGGAAGCCCCGGGCAGCGAATCCAGAAACCGGCTGAGTTCCTGTTGGCCCTCCTGCACCGAGCCGGGCTGAAGCCGGGAAGACAGCGGGGAGGCATGGGGTTCAAGCACCCGGTACGGGGGCAGAACAGCGGAATCCGGTTCCGCAAACGCAAACGAAACGGCACAAACGGCCGCAATAAGACAATAGTTCATGAAAAAATCTCCAGATTGAAAAAAAACGTGATAAACGAATCAGGTCATCTGGAGAAATCGGGGCGGCGGCACCGCCGGCTGTGGAACGGGGGACGTGTATAGGGGATAAGCAGAAACGACGTGACGGAGGGTCTTCACACGCGGAGCATCCAAATCAGCCTCTGAAAGCGGGCACCAATGCGCCGGAAGTCCCGCGTCCCGGGGGATAAAGGACTCGGTCGTGTCCTGACTCCGCTCGCGGGTGATGACCAGGCACTGTCCGCACGGGGCGTGACCACTAAAGGTGCTTTCAATCGCCTCAATCAGCGACCCCTCCGCGCTCCGGTCGGCAATCATCCGACCGTACATTCTCACCTGCACCACCTCCCAGCGGAACACCCCCAGAGCAAACAGGAGAAAAAGGGTCAACGAGGAGATGCGGCGAAACATGATCTGCCCTGCATAATCCCCCGGGCTGGTTTTTCAAGGACATTCATGCCTTCAGCGGCGTTCAGACTGCGTGGGCTTTCAGCACGTCCAAATCAACAAATTCCAGTACAGAGATATGACAGGCCTCAAGTTTTACGCCGGGGGCGCAGCCCGCCTCCAGGGCCTCCATCCAGCGGCCCATACACAGACACCAGGCGTCTCCGGCGTTGAGTCCGGGGAAATGGTATTCGGGCATCGGGGTGGAGAGATCGTTGCCGTGTTCCTTGCTGAAACGCAAAAATTCATCGGTCATTTGCGCGCACACGGTGTGCAGTCCGCGATCCCCGGGACCGGTGCGGCAGTGGCCGTCCCGATAATAGCCGGTCATGGGATCAAAAGAACACGCGGCCAGGGGCCCGCCGAGAACGTTGGTTTGTGCATGAGTCATTTTGCTTTCATACGCGAGCCCGACATGAATGCAAGACGCAGAAAACAATCCAGAAAATAGAACACCAAAGACTTGACCCGCCGCCCTTGACCCGATGCGTTTACAGATTATCTAATTATCAATGACCTTAAACGCGCATGTCTTTCAACACGTTCCTTTTGAGGGAATTGGCAGCATTCAGACATGGCTGGATGCGCACAATGCCCGAATGGAAACCACCTGTTTTTTTCGGGACGGAACACTTCCCTCCCTCCATCAGATTGATGTACTCATCGTGATGGGCGGTCCCATGAGCGTGAACGACGAGGCGGAGTTTCCCTGGCTCCGCGCTGAGAAAGCTTTCATCCGGAACGCGATAGCGTCCGGAGTTCCGGTGCTCGGGATTTGCCTGGGTGCCCAGCTCATCGCCTCAGCGCTTGGCGCCAGGATTTATGCCAATACACAAAAAGAGATCGGCTGGTTTCCGGTCCGTGCTGTCAACAGTCCGCCGGAGGCCTTTTCTTTTCCGGAATCCATCCAAGCCTTTCATTGGCACGGCGAAACTTTTGATCTTCCTCCGGGCGCGGTTCATCTCGCGGAAAGCGATGCCTGTAAACACCAAGCGTTCCAAATCGGGGACCATGTCCTCGGCCTGCAATTCCATCTCGAAACCACCCCGGAAAGCGCCAGGGCATTGATCGACAAGTGCCGTCATGAACTGGAGCCTGGACCTTTTGTCCAAGCCGAGGTGGAACTTCTCGCCACACCGGAAGGCCAATACGCGGAAATCAACGTCCTGATGCATCGGCTCCTCGACAAACTGACCCAAGCCCCCCCTGCGCCCAACGCATGAATCTTTTTCTCCCCGCTGTGATTCAGGCCCAAACAAACACAAAATACGATTATACATATGAAAACTATCGTTACAAGTACTCATCTCGTTCGAAATCTTGGTGATTGCCTGGCCAGGGTAAAGTATCGTGGAGAGAAATTCGTCATCAAAAAAAACGATGAAATTATCGCCGAGCTCCTCCCTTCCGGCGATTCCGGTGACGCAACCTGGTCTGAACTTGCGGCCGCAGTGGCCGCCTACCCGGCGGATGCAGATTTCGCGGACGATCTGGAGCGTGTAAACCAGTTCGATTCGCCACCGGAGAACCCATAGTGCTTTCCGAAGCGTGAAACGCCCTCGCCCAAACCTCGCCAAAGGTTGCGGACGTTGAAATGGCGGCGGTTCCTCTGACGGAAGTGCTTTACACCACGCCCAGGCCGAGTTTCCTAACGCCGCTTCTGAACTTTTCCGCATGGGCCGCGGGCACGGTGATGCGGGTTCCGCCGCTGTGGAGGCAAAGGGCACTTAGGCCTTTCTGAGAACAAATCTGCAAGGCGGTTTCTTCATCGCGGCACTCGAAAAGCAGCGCCTCGCCGCAGCAGCGCACCGCCTGTCCGTCACGTTCCACTTCGGCGAGAAACCCTTCCACGGTCTGTGGAAGCGGTTGTGGATCCCGGCTCCGCAGAAACGCGGCAAGGTCCTCCACTTTTTGCCCTCGTTCCACTGCCTGAAGGGCCAGCGTACGGTCCAGCCGCCAGGCGTCCGCTTCGATCTTTTCCGCCCAGGCTTCCAGCAGAAGCCGGTCTGCAGGGTCAAGCTTACCGGATGTAAGGCGGATCACCCGGTTGCTGCCCACTTCCAAACGGGCGGAGGAGGTGGAAGGGGGTGGGTTGTATTCATCCTCAAGGCCGATCACATAGGCCCCCAGCGGGGTCAGCCGGAAAGCGCGCAGACCGTCATAGCGGGAAAGCCAGGCCAACTCGTCTGCTCCCCAGATATCCCCCAGATCATCCAACGCGCCCTCGGGATGCACGTAGGCCAGATCGACCATGCCCAGAGTTGCCATGTATTCCATCAGCAGGCAGAGAATGTAACGGAACTGGAGGATATTCCAACCGCCGAAGCCTGAATACCCCAGGTTGCCGTAGTGGGGATCACAAAAATAGAGACGTTCCGGAATGCGCGCGACTTGAAAGGTTTGGTTGACCGCAATCATGAACCGTGAAAAGTCAGCGGGCTTCACCCATTTCCCTGTCGGACAGTCTTCCAGACAGGTTTCGATGGTGATGCGCCGGTCCGGCTTGTCGGCCATGGGGTTGCCTTTTGAATTTTGCCCTTTAATGGCTTCGACCCGGTTGAATTCGTCGAAGCGGGTGTTTTCCGCCCATTTGATCCACAGTTGCTTGAGAATCTTGTGGGGTGGGTCTGAAAGGACTTTCATCCCTTTGCGTGTGAGCTTCGATTTCGTCTCCCGGACATCCACCAGACCCGCGTTCACCAATAGCCGCGACCAGGCCACCGGTTTGATGGCTCCGATTTCCTGATCCCATGATTCTTTTTGGGAAAGAAACGCGACCTCTGGCGGGAATAAATCCCCCATCGGCAGGCATTCGAGAATCTTCCGGCCCCCGGCGGCGGAAGGCATGGCGGTTTTCTCACTCACCCGGAACTCACCCGCTTCTGCCAGCCGCAACAGGGCCATGACCTCCGCCAAGGCCTCGGGTTCAGTATTCCGCACCGTCAAACCCTCCTCCTCTGGCGGCTCGTCCGCAACGGAAATCTCCGCCCGTTTCGGCTCTTGCACGAACCCGCGCAAACGGTCCGCGAGGTCGGCGGGGAGGAAGACCCCGTAGAAGTCTCTGGTATTGAAGAAAAACAAATTCAAACGGGTAGGTGTCTTTTCTTTACCGATGTATCGCCTGTGCCGGACTTCTTTCTCGATGTAAAAAGGCGGGCGGTCCCCGTATTTCGCCGCCAGCATTCCGCCCTGAAATCTGTGCTCATGCTGATAGACGCCCTCCGCTACCGCCAGACGCTCCAGCTCCGAAAGCGATTCCCACATGCGGCGCAGCCCCTCCCCGGCATACGCCGCTTTGAGCGTGTCCACCAATGCCCCTTTGTTTTTGATCTCCGGCTTCACCTCCAGCAGCTTAAGAAGCTGCAGTAGTTCGTCGTTTTTCAGATTCCAAAGCGTGTCGTGAAAAGAAATTTTCATGCGTGGTTCGGTATCAATAAAACAAGCGTCTGTCAGCTCAAAGTTGGACCCTACCGGATCTGCGAGTGATGCGGTGCATGGGTTCCGGTTTTACCCGCACCCCGTCCGGGGCGCATATGGGTTGGATCTGCGATCCCGGGGCTGCGCTCCTTCGTCGCTGACCCCGGGCTTACGGCGATTGCCCCTCTGGGGCACTTGTAGCCTTCTAAGGGTATTTGGATCTGCGACGGCTTCCGGCGTTTTGGTGCCTCAAATTGAGGTCTGGCGCTCCTTCCTCGCAAAAAACTACCCACCGGCTTTCAGAACTTTCGCGAAAATCCGCGAAGAGGATTATTACTATGTGGACAAAATCCCTTTTGCCGGCCGTCTGGTGGAGGAATCGACGGTGGACGGACCTGGGGATTTCAATCCTGACGAGTATACACATTTTTTCGCTTTTTTCTGGACACAGACATTAGCCCGATTAAGATGATCGCAAATGGAAGCGAACACCTTGATTGCACCCGAAATTCCGGCA
>PXDP01000393.1 GCA_003565035.1 PVC group bacterium
CTTTCCAATTCTGCCTTCGCTTGATGATAGCTCCTCCATTCTAGAAGCAATAAACCCGTGACGTGTCAATCCATCAATAATCGCTTCCACCCAACCCTTTTCAATCCGGTCATCGGCATCAAGAAAAGCAACAAATTCACCTTGGGCATGCGAGACACCCTTGTTTCTTGCAGCACCAGCACCTTTCTTATGAGAGGCGTCCACATATCTTACTCGGTCATCTTTTCTGGAAAATTCCATAATCAACTCCTTTGTGGAATCAGTCGATCCATTGTCGCAAAGCAGAATTTCGCACTTCTCGCCCGACTTTTCCTCCAGAAGAACATTCATTTGCTCCCTCAAAGTTGCCTCACAGTTATAGCACGGAATAATAATACTTAGCGTAACCATTTTTTCACGAGTGTACAGGTGCTTTAACATGCGGCTTCCTTACCCAAACAATCTCTTTTCGGTTCCCAAGTTTTAATAACTCCGGAAGAGTGACGAATCGATAGTCGTTATTGGCGGTAAGAAACGAATGCAGTCCTGCCAACATATGCTCACGTGACTTATGCCTCTGCTTGGAAACAGCATCATGCAGCAGAATTATAGATCCAGGGTGTAACCCGTTATTCAACTCCTCCGCAATGTCTTCAGCTTGTATGTCCTTCCAATCCGATCCGCCAAGGTTCCAGCATACAGTATCATACCCACAAAGAAGAGCATCGAATCTCGATGCGAGATTCTGATGCCCATATGGTGGCCGATACAGCCCGCAATCATACTCTTTAATCATTCTGGCGCATCTTCTAATCTGCTTAATTCTCTGATACCTCGAAACCAATGGGAAGCATGGGTGATCCCAGCTATGATTAGCAATTGCGTGATTCTCATCAAAAGCCCGCTTTACAATGTTACGATGTTCCTCCACATACTTCCCAATCATGAAAAACGTCGCTTTCGCATTAAAACTATGAAGGAGGTCGAGAAGCCTCGGTGTCCATACCGCATGAGGGCCGTCATCGAACGTCAATGCCGCAATTTTTGTGTTTAGCTCCACACTGACCAGTGTGCCCAAATAGCGTTTCGTAAGAAAATTGTTTCTTTGCAAGGAAACAATTGCTCTTTTGGTCGATTTCAACCAATTGATCATAGTAGACATTATTCTAAAAGTTTCTCGGCTGCTTTCTCGCCGCTCTTGAACGATTCATCCGTCCAATGGTAGGCCCATTCGCCATAACGACCGCAGTACCCTATTCCAACATCATCCAGGTAGCCGTGCACTAGGCTCAGAGCTTTGGGGCGGTCCAGATCGAAGATAACATTGGCGAACGGGGTGACGTGCACGTTGGTATGCAGTATGGTGTCGTCCTCTCTGAGAATCCCGCAGCGCTGCAAGTCACGCAGCACCGGCTCGATACACTCCTCAGGACGCCGATCCAGAGGACGGTACTTATCCGAAAAGTAAATCTCTGCCTGCAAGCTGGACGTTCCCTGTGGAACGTTGTGCGGCGACATCAGGTGTGGAAAGCTCAGCCGGGTAAAGATATAATCGCGGTCGTAAAAATAGGTCCAGGTGGCTTCCGAAATATCCTCGCGGGCCACTCCGACATTCACCATGACGCACTGCGTGCAGGCGAGCCGTTCGGCGGCGGCGGAAACATCATCCGGCGCCCCGCGGATCAAGGGGATCAGTCGCGGAAGCGCGATCGACGATATCAATCCCTCGTATTCGACCTCGGATCCGTTGCTGAAGGTCACCCGTCGAGAGGAAGGGTCGATAGAGATCGCTTCATGATCGAGCGCAATATCGCTTTCCTCCGCGAATCGGTTCAGATACGACACAAATCCGTTGCGGCTTGGGTAACGAAAGTGGTCCACGTAATGCACATCGGCCGTGACATCGGACAAGGCGCCCATAAAGACCTCGCTCAGGTTCGGCTGATAGATTCGCGGCCCCAGCCAGTCGGTGGTCATATTCTCCGCGCCGGTGGTATGGTATTTCAGCCCGTACTCCATGGGGAAAGTCCGGGAGAAGGTTTCCCCGAAACCGGCGTAAAGCCAGTCCCGGTAGTTCTTTATCTCCCGTTCCTCCCCATACTTCGCCTCGACGAAATCCTCCAGGATCTTGGCCACCAGTTCCGTCGGCAAGCCGTGAAGATTACATTGCGCCGGATGCTTGATCCAATGTCCCTTCCAATGGTTGTTCACCTTGGCCTGGAGAACCTCGAACTCGCCACCGACGTTTTCCGCCAGGAGGTCCTGGATACGCTTGTCCCGCGTAAAGGAAATATGCGGTCCGTCATCGAAGACAAATCCGTTTTCGAAGCGATAGGATCGGGTATGCCCCCCGAAATCGGATTCCTTGTCGTAGATTCGGCTGGAAACCCCTTCGTTCCGCAGCTTGTATGCGGCCCCCAGCCCCGCCATTCCCGATCCTAAAATTACAATACTACTCATAAACCACACTTCCCATTTTATCCTGCCACCATGAAATCGTGTCTTGCAGGCCGGCGTCGAGAGTGAACTTTGGGCTCCAGTCCGTTTGCTCCCGCAGGCGCTGATTATCGCCGACCACCACCGGAGCTTCGTTGTCCGGGGCTTCCAACGCGCCAAGCTCGATAAGATCCGGGCGGTTCAGCATACCCGCTATTCGATACACCACATCCTTCACCGCCACCGGGAACCCGGAACTGATATTCATGGCGCCCTCGAAATCGCTGTCCAACAGACAAGTCAACCCCTGAGCCACATCGTCGACATGCAGGTAATCCCGAATCTGATTGCCATGGGAGCAGCAGGCGGGATTGCCCTGCAGGATCGATCGGATGACGGACGCCACCAACCGGTTCGGGCTCTCGTTGGGCCCGTACAGGAAGAAAACCCGACCCCAGGCGGTCCTGAGGTCGCCGGATAGCCCCATCCCGTCAAGAACCGACTTAAACGCCAGCTTGCAGGAGCCATAAAGGGTGCCCGGTTTTGCCGGAGTGAGGTCTTCGATGCAATATCCCTGGCGCCATTCGTACTCCCCGCCGGTTCCGCAGCCGACAAAGCGCTCGCCGCCGTTGTCGGCAAAGGCTCGTGCCAACGCGGTGCTGGCTTCGACCCATTTCAGATTCTCGCGCGAGTTCCAGAAATCCTCGTGCTTCGTGTACCAGGCCAGATGAAGCAGGCTCTGAGGCCGCTCCGCCTTGAGCAGGGACTCGGTTTCGCGGCTATCAAAAAGATTAACCCGATGCCATACCACGCCGTCATCATCAGAGCCAACCGGATTCGAAGAAACCGCATGCACTTCGTGCCCGAGGGCCACCAGGCGCGGAATACACCGTCGCCCGATAAACCCATCAGCACCCGTCAGTAGGATTTTTTTCATGGACTATTGGTTTGTTCGATAATACGCCCCATCAACGGGACCGCGGGCATCCCTGCCCGCACCGGCGGCGACGGAGCACCGCCCTCCAGGAAACAGGACCGCGGGCATCCCTGCCCGCACCGGCGGCGACGGAGCACCGCCCTCCAGAAAACAGGACCGCGGGCATCCCTGCCCGCACCAGCGGCGACGGAGCACCGCCCTCCAAAAAACAGGCCATTCAGCCTATTCTAATTCTTCAAAATCGGGGTAGTCTCGATCCCGATCGGAAATGACGGTCGGTTCCAACGGCCAATCAATGTTGAAGCGAGGATCATTCCATCGAACACCCCTGGCCGATTCAGGATGATGAAACTCGGAGATCTGGTAATACACGAGGGAATTATCCTCAAGCGTTTGAAACCCGTGCGCCAATCCCTTGGGAATATAGATTGCGGAGTCTTTTCCCTCCGTGAGGGTCACGCCAGTCCACCGTCTGTAGGTGGGGGAACCGGAACGCAGGTCCACCAGAACGTCGAAGATGCTTCCCCGCAGGCAACGTACCAGCTTCACCTCTTGATGGGGCGACACCTGAAAATGCATCCCCCGCAGGGTGCCCCGTTTGGCGTTGAACGAAATGCCGCACTGGGCAATATCCGGATCCAACCCGGCCTCGGAAAATTCGCGGCGGCAATAGGCACGGGCGAAATAGCCGCGCTCGTCGGAGTGGCGCTCCGATTCGATCACAAAGGCTCCCGCCAACTCGGTTTGCGTAAACGTCATTCAGCAGATCTCCGCCTGGGGAATCGGGATAATGAAGCGTCCCCCCCACTCCCGGATATACGCCAATTGCTCCATGATTTCGGATTTCAGGTTCCAGGGGAGAATTATGACATAATCGGGTTTATCCCGGGCGAGCACCTTCGGTTCACGAATCGGGATTCTGGTGCCGGGGAGAAAGAGCCCCTGCTTGTACGGGCTGCGATCGACGACGTAATCGAGGAAGTCATTACCGATTCCGCAGAAATTCAACAAGGTATTTCCCTTGGCCGCCGCCCCGTACCCGACCACACGCGCGCCCCCGTCCTTGACCTCGGAAAGCAGGCGCAGGAGCCCTCGTTTGACTTCATATACGTCACGGGCAAACGCGCGATAAGTCTCCAGGTCGCGAATACCGAATTCCGTCTCGCGGCCTTCAAGATCGCGGAATCGCTCGCTTGTCTCCTTCGAACTATCGTCGGCGTGACCCGCGTATATCCTGAGTGACCCCCCGTGCGTGGGCAACTCCTCCACATCGAACAAACGCAGACCCTTGGAAGCAAACACCTCCGAAACCGTGCTCATCGAAAGGTAGGAGAAATGTTCGTGATAAATCGTA
>PXDP01000519.1 GCA_003565035.1 PVC group bacterium
CTTTGGGAGGGCTGGTCCGAACGTCCCATGCCCTGGGGAATGCATTTAATCGCCGCCGAGGAGGAGTCCGGCGGTCTGGCCAGGCGGCTTCAGGGCGTGGCCCGTGAATTTATCCGGCATGGCGAGGGTGTCGTCGCCGGTCTGCGGAAATGGGAGCGCAAACCCGAAAAGCTGCTGCGGGACGGAAAAGGCATGCTCTTTCAGCTTCTGCTTTGCCGCGAAGGTCTCTGGGTCTCCACCGCCCCGGCAACGGACCTGACCTCTCCCGTGCCGGGCGGCCGTTACCGGATGAAAATGGATCCCGAAGCGCCGTCACGCTCCTATCTGAAAATGGAGGAGGCACTGATTCGCCTGGGCATCGAGCCCGCTGAAGGCGAGCGGGTGATCGATCTCGGGGCCGCGCCCGGCGGGTGGACCTACGCCTTTGCAAAGCGCGGCTGTTTCGTCACTGCAGTGGACAACGGCCCCCTGAAGCTTTCCTCCGCCGCCGTGCGGCGGGTGGAACATCTGCACCGCGACGGCCTCACCTTCAAAGTGCCGCACCACCTCCCGCCGGTGGACTGGCTGGTGGGGGACATGCTGATCCCGCCCGGGAAAGCGTTCGGGGTGCTCAAGTATTGGATCGGCGGCCGGCACTGCCGAAAGCTGGTGCTCAACATCAAGCTCCCTCAGGAACAGCCGCTCCCTGCCCTCCTGCCCATTTTGGAATGGCTTGAAAGCCGGGGCGAGTTCGAGGTGCGCCAGCTGTATCACGACCGCCGCGAGGTCACCGTGTTTGGCACTCTGGGGTGAGCGTCCACTTTTCAGACATCAGGCGAACGATTGTGGGTCCCCGCGGTGAGGCGGGATGAGTTCGTGCACCACCAGCACGGCGCTGCCGAGGAGCAGACAGGCCATCACCTGATGGGCCACAGCGACATGGAGCTGAACCCCGGAGACCAGGGTGTACATGCCCAGCACAAACTGCAGGATGCCGCAGAGAAAGAGGAGATTGAAGCCAAGCTTCTGGCGGTCCATCAGACGGTGAGTCTGGGCAAACAGCCACAGGGCCACCAGTGCAATCACCACCACCAGTCCCAGATGCCGGTGCATGAACTGCACCGCTGCCGGATCGGTGAGAATATTCCAGCGGGTCTCCGGGAAAAAGCGCCCGCCCATGAGCGGATAGGTGTTGTACATATGCCCGGCCTGCAGACCGGCCGTAAACGCCCCGTACACGATCTGCAGTGCCAGCAGACCCAGAAACATCCTGCTGAATTTCCGCAGGCGGGTAACGGAATGATAATTGGTCTTGCGGTGGGTCCAGAAGGGGTTGAGATCCAGCACAATCCAGAGCAGATAACTGAAGAGCAGCAGTGCCATCGACAAATGCGCCGCCAGCCGGAAATGGCTGACCCGCGGGAGGTCCGCGAAGCCGCTGCGCACCATAAACCAGCCGAGAAATCCCTGTCCGCCCCCCAGAACAAGGCCGAGCAGCAGTTTCCAGCGCAGCGATCCTTTCACCCGGCCGCGCACCCAGAACCAGGCCATCGGCAGCGCGTAGGCCAGCCCGATAAAGCGTCCCAGCAGGCGGTGGATATATTCCCAGAAATAGATCTCCTGAAAGTCCGGCAGGGTCATTTCGCCGAGATTCCGGCTGAATTGCTCGTACTGTGCCGCCGCATTCTGCTTATAGAGATCAAAGGCTTTCTGCCACTCGGCTTCGTTGCGCGGGGGGATCGCGCCCATAATGGGGTTCCAGTCGGCAATGGACAACCCGGAGCCGGTCAGGCGGGTGATGCCGCCCACGGCGACCATAATTACGATGAGGGTGCAGACCAGCCAGAGCCAGAAGGCCACCGGGCGGGGATCATCCGCAGGAAGTTTCGTTTTCTTTTTCATAAAATCTCCGGGTCTTGGAAAGGAATCCCTGCCGGCAGCCGGGTTTGAACCGCCCGGTCCATGACCTCAAAATCGGGCAGGCCTGTGCGGTCCATGTGTTCGGCGGAGACCCGGGCCGCCTGAAAGCGGCGGTGAAACTGCCGTGCCATCCCGCGATAGCCCCGGGCGCGGTCCGCGTCCAGCCCGTCCCATTCCCGGGCCTGCACCAGCATCGCGGTCAGCCGCAGCAGGGCCTGATCCCGGCTCAGTTGCTCCGGGTCCTCGTGCAGGGGGCTTTGCGCCAGCAGATTCAGCAGCCCCCCGGGTCCGGGCAACAGGTCCACATCCAGCCGGGCCAGGCGTTCGTAGAGTTCCAGCGCTCTGGCACTGCGGCCGTACTCGGCATGAAGCAAAACCGCCTCCATGAGCACCATCCGCATGGAACGGCGGCTCAACTCCCCGAACATCGGGTCGGCATCCAGACGATCCAGCTCGTCAAGCAGCCGGTCGGTCAGATCAAATCGGGGCAGGGCCAGCAGGGGTGCGCCCCCGGAATCGGTCAGCATCTCCCCCTGCAGGAGCAACTGACTCAGGCTGTGCAGCCGCATGCGCTGCAGGTTCCGGGCCTGAAAGGCGTTGCCGCGGACGAAGCGGAGACCGCGGACGGCCCAGTAAAGCGAATGGGTCGCGGGAAGCCGCCAGTCCAGCGGACCGAAGGCCTCCTCAAGCTGTTCCACCGACTCCGGGTTCATCCGGAAAACCCGCTCCACCTCCCGCAGGCCGTCGGGATGGGAAAACGCCGCCTCCGCCTCGCGCGCGAGTTCGGCTTTGAAGAAGCGATGGGCCTGATCAAAGTCCATGCCGATTTTATGCTGAAACAACCAGCCGATATTCCAGTGGAGCACCGGAGAGACCGGATTGTTGCGCAGGCCGTCGTTGCGCAGCAGATCCAGGCCGTGCGACACCCAGCGCCAGCGGTCTTCAGGATCCGGAAAAAGAACGCTGATATTGTAGGCGAGGTTCCAGGCCTGAAATTCCCAAACCTCGGGAATAGTCGGTTCAAGCTGCGAGATCCAGGTGGCAAGCTGCACGAGTTCAAAATACTGGCCGTTTTCCTGCAGTTCCGCCGCGCGCACCCAGAGCACATCGGCCACCAGACCGCGGAAGGCGCCGAAGGCCACGGTGGTCATCGCCACCAGCGGAGTGGTGTCCTCCGGAGCGACGAACTGCAAATTGTCCGCGCCGCGGCGGGCCACCAGATCGGCGTGCCGCCCCCCGGCCAGCAGCAGAAACGCGAGGCCGAGCACCGCGAACGCGCGCGCGCGCAAGGCGGGATTCGTGCCCCGGCTCATTCCGCCACCCCCGCTTCCCGGCGGTGAAAAAGGCCGATACCCACCAGCGATATCACCAGCAGTCCCGGCAGCATGCGAAACCCCAGCGTCCGTCCGGCTTCAGCGCCGGACACCAGCACGCCGCGTGAAACGCGGTCCAGCGGACGGTCCACATCCAGCGGGCGGATCAGCGCGTGCATCCCGCGGTAGGCTGCCATGCTCACCGAGTCCACCCCCCGCATCACCGCGCCATGCTCCCGTTGGGCGTTGAGCACGGTTCCCTCCTCCAGCACCCGCTCCAGCGTACCGGAAAAGGCCTGCAAGACCAGAATCATCGCCGTCGCGTAACAGGCCACCGGCAGCGAAAACAGACTGCCGGTGCTCACGCCCAGAGCTGCCAACAGGGCCAGCAGTCCGGCCAGCAGCGTCAGCGCCCGGAACAAATTAGGCCCGAAACCCCCTGCGGAGCGATACAGCAGGATCCCGTCGCGGGTGCGGAAAAATACCATCTGAGCGTCTTCACTTTGATTTTCAAACGAGACCCAAAGCGTGTTCGCCCCGAGCAGTGCGTCGCTCATCGGCACCTCCAGCACCGTCTCGCCGCTGGGTGTCTCTTCAATCCGCGCACTGAACACGGCGTCCCCGTCTTCGGTCCGCCGGATCCGCCACTCGCCCGGAATCCGGCTGACCCCCATGGAGGCGCCGTCAAAGGTAAAAGACAATTGCAGCCGGTCGTCGGAGACCAGCGGGCGGCTGAGGGGAATTTCCCATTGAACCGTTTCGTGTTGCTGGGCGGCGTAGCGGAAGGTCAGCGCCAGATTCCGTAATTCCCGCAGGACCTCCTCTTTGGGCGCCTCCGGATGGATGCGGCCCAGGCGGACCTGCTCTCCGTACAGTTCCAGCGCGCGTTCCGTGAGGTCCTCATCCCTTGGCCGTTCGGGACGGCGGGCGGTCAGCAGCGTGGCCTCAATCCGCGCCCGCTCCTCCGCGTTCACGCCGGGGTCGCGCACCCGCTGCATCACCCGCCAGTAGGTCACCCCGCCGCAAATCATCAGCAGCGAAACCGACAGCGCACTCACCGCCAGCCATTTCCCCCACCAGAGCACCGCCCGCGACACCGGTTTGGTGAGCACCATGTGCAGCCGCTTGCTGCTCAGGTCGCCCGCCACCGCCGCGCAGGAGACCCACAGTGTCATTGCGGCCAGCAGGGCCACCGAGATTCCGGTGCTGTAGCGGACATGCATCCGCAATTCCCCGGCCAGAGTTCCGTCGCCGCGCAGGCCCAGCGGCAGCAGCAGCAACGTGCCCGCCACCAACACCAGCATCGACCAGGCCACGCGCTCGCGGAGAGCCGCGCGCAGGGTCAGTTGAGCAATGGCGAAGAGCTGCTTCATGCGGCGTGTTCATCCTTGGCGGTGAGAAATGCGGCCAGTTGTCCCTCGGCGCGGGTCCCGCTGCCCTCTCCGCTTTCGCGGCGGGCCTGGGC
>PXDP01000005.1 GCA_003565035.1 PVC group bacterium
ACAGCGGGCGGGGGTGTCTGGGGATCGGTCATGGTGGGGCTCCTTTATACAATGTCGCGGAAAAGACTGTCACTGATGAGGTAGGCGGTGGGACTGAGACGGAGGCGGTCTTCGGTGCAGTGAAGCCGTCCGTCCTGAATCCATTCTTCATAGGTGTCGGAAGGGATCAGGGACTCCGGTGTGTAGCCGGTGTCGCGCTGGAAATCGATGCGGGATACGCCTTCGGTAAGGCGAAGCTCGGTCATAAGCCGCTCGCGGGCTTTGGGTTCGGGATCGAGGCTTTCCTGCCGCCGGTCGGGGGGATAGCCGTGGAGCCAGGCCTGGGTCCAGGCGGTGAGGTCGGGGGGATTGGACCATCGGATCCCGAATTGATGGGAGTGGGCGGAGGGGCCGCAGCCGAAGTAGGGGCCGCCGCGCCAGTAGTTGATGTTGTGCACGCATTCGCGGCCGGGGCGGGTGAAGCTGAAGAGTTCGTATTGTTTGTACTCGAGTTTGCGGAGACCGCGGCGGATGCGCCGGTATTCCTGCTCGGTCCGGGTCTGATCGGGCTCTTCCAGAAACCCTTTTTCTTTCATGTCGGTGAACGCGGTGCCGGGTTCGAATTCAAGGCTGTACCAGCTGATGTGGTCGGGGCGGAGTTCCTCGATGGCTTCGAGATTGGCGTCAATCACGTCTTTTCCGGCATTGGGAAGGGCAAAGAGCAGATCGATGCTCAGGTTTGTGACCCCGGCATCGCGCAGGAGGTGGAAGGCTTCTTTGGCTTCTTCGGCATTGTGAATCCGGCCCAGAGCTTCGAGGGTGGGATCGTCGAAGCTTTGAATGCCGAGCGAGACGCGGTCCACCCCGGAAGCGACGAGAATGTTGGCGACTTCCGCATCGAGGGTGCCGGGGTTGACCTCGCAGGTGAATTCCCGGACGAGGGACATATCAATGTGATTATGAATGATTTGAAAAAGCTGTTTCAGGTCCTGCGGGGGAAGTTCGGTGGGGGTGCCGCCGCCGACATAGATGGTGCGGGGACGGTAGCCTCTGGGAAGGGCTTTGAGTTCCTCGGACATGGCCTTGAGAAATGCTTTGTGTTTGAGGGAGCGGAACTCACGGATGCGCTGCGGAACGGGGCCGCTTCCGAGTGGCAGGACGTAAAAGTCGCAGTAGAGACAGCGCCGCACGCAGAACGGAATATGAAGGTAAAGGGACATCTATCCGTCGTGGGGTTCGATGCAGATCGATTTGCAGAGCTGACAGTGGGCGGCATCTCCGGCGCAATCAGGATTCTGTTTGGCGAGCAGTTTGCGGAAGGCCTCCACTTCCGGCGCACCGCTGCGCCAGGTGCGGATGAAGACGGAGAGACGGCGGCTGGACTCGATGCTGAGCAAATGCTCGATTTTACAGGCATCGATTTCGGCCTGGTCGGGATCGACCCCCAGCACTTCACCGAAGAGGACTTCCAGCAGTTTGTCGTTGAGTTCCACCAGTTCCGCAAGCCGCTGCCCTTCTTCGCTGAGTTTAAGAAAGCGGTTTTCATCCTCAACCACATAGCCGCGTTTTTTGAGCGGCTTCAGGGAGATGGAGCAGCTTCCGCGGGTGATGTTGAGGGCTTTGGCAATATCGGTGACCCGGGCGTAGCCGTTGTCTTCCAGCAGCTGTTTAATGGCCATCAGATAGTGGGCCGCGCTGTGGGTGATCTGATTGTCTTCGAATTCTTTCCACACTTCCTGGCTCATCGGGTCATCTCCAGTACGGTTTGTGCGAGTTGATAGGACATGGCGGGACGGATTTGGTTGAGGATGTAGAGGTGAATCCCGGGGACGCCCTGCTGGAGAAGGTCCACAATTTGTTCGGTGCACCAGAGAATACCGGCGCTCATGGCGCGGTCGGGGTGGTCCCCGGCGTGTTCCAGGCGTTTCACCAGTTCGGGGGGAAGGGTGGCTCCGCACATGGTCGTGATGCGGCGGATCTGACCCAGGGACAGGGCAGGCATGAGCCCCGGAAGGATGGGGACGGTAATGCCGGCTGTTTGGCAGCGTTCAACGAAGCGGTAGTAGGCATCGTTTTCCAGAAACAGCTGGGTGGTGATGAAGTCGGCACCTTCGTCGATTTTGGATTTGAGGTAGTCAAGTTCGCTTTGGGCCGAGGCTGCCTCGGGATGGCCTTCGGGATACCCGGCGACACCGAGACAAAACTCGGGATGACGCGCTTTGAGGAGGCGGACAAGATCGCGGGCACAGGCGAGGCCGTCGGCGGGCGGGATAAATTCGGTTTCGCCTTTGGGGGGATCGCCGCGCAGGGTCATGATGTTACGGAAGCCCTCCTCCCAGATGCGGTCGGCGATCGTGTCCAGCTCGGCGCGGCTGGAGCCGACACAGGTGAGGTGGGGCATGACCGGACCGTAGCGGAAGCGGCGGAGCAGGGCGGCGATTTCAAAGGTCAGGTTGCGTGTGGAGCCTCCGGCACCATAAGTGACGGTGACAAAATCAGGATGTGTGTGCACCAGGCCTTCAACCGCCTCCTGAAGCGCGAGCATTCCGGCCTCGGATTTCGGCGGAAAAAACTCGTAGGAGAGCAGGGGACGGTCAGTGGCGGCTAAGCGGTCACGCAACGGAAGATCAATGCAGGGAAATTCTTGGGACATGGCGTTATGTTCTACGACAGACAGAGAGAAAAGGCAAAATAAAAACCGCGACGGGAAACCCGTCGCGGTAATTGGATTTGCGATCCGGAGGATCGTCTTAGCCAACGATGGCGTCTTTGGCCGCTTTGGAGATGCGGAATTTCAGCACCTTCTTGGCGGGAATTTTGATGCTTTCGCCGGTGGCGGGATTGCGGCCGGTGCGGGCGGCGCGGTTCTGAACGACCAGTTTGCCCAGACCGGGAATGGTGAATCCGACTTTTGCCTGTTTGTAAGAAAGTTCAACCAGCGCGTCGAGGACGGCGGTGACATCTTTTTTGCTCAGTTCGGTTTTTTCAGCCAGTTCGGCAATGGTTTGTGTTTTGGTCAGGGGCTTTTTGGTTGCTGCCATATTAGTGTTACTCCTTTGAGGTTACGGTATAAACTCCCGAGAGACCCTGTATGTGTCTCTCCCGGATGCGCTTCATGTTTCCTGACTCTAGACGGCTTTGCAACCCTAAAACTGAAGAAATCACAGGATTTTTTCGTTTTAAACAGCTAAAACCCCCTGTTTGAGGGCTTATCCGCCCTGTGAGGCGAAATTCCGGTCGAAACTTCGCCGCCTCGGCGCGTTTTTGTGGACTTCCAGCAGGGGCTCAACAAAGAGGGTGTTCTCGCCCAATTGTGCCTCCACCGCGCGGTGAAAGGTATGGGTGGGGTTCACATAGAAGGGCTTGTCCGCGGATAAAAACACCCGAGCCCCGGCATCAAAGCTCACGCAGATCACCAGCGGCACATAGCCGTGGTGCTCCTGACAGATTTCCCGCAGGCGCACCAGGCGCTCGTGCTTGACCTGCGATTCACTGAGATGCATCGAGACTTTTTGCGCGTACCAGGATGCGGCATGGCTGAGGGGGGTGATCTCGTTGATGACAATGGACCGTTCGCTCTCGCGGTCTTTAATTTCTCCGGAGAGGATCACCGGCAGATCATTGCCCAGTTCAGCGCCGTAGGTCCGCAAGGTTTCCTGATACATCAGAGCCATGACATGACCGGAAAGGCCTTCGAGCTTGAAGGTGGCCATTTCGGTTTCGTTTTTGGTGAAGAACCGCCGCCATTCAGTGATGAGTCCGGCAATTCGCACCGCCTGGCCGGCCTCAAGCTCCGGAATCTCCTCCATGGTGTTTTTGCCGTAGGTTTTAATCTCCCATTCGAATTCCTCCAGGGGATGCCCGGAGATGTAAAAGCCGAGGAGATCTTTCTCGTAGGCGAGCATTTCACTGGTGGGCCAGGGGGGGCATTCGGGGAGTTCGTCGTCGCCGGCGGCGGGTTCCTCTCCGCCACCTCCCCCGCCAAGCAGGTCAAAGAGGCTGGTCTGCCCCTGTTCGCGGTCGGCCCGGGTGCTTTCGCCCCTCTGAACGGCAAAGTCCAGCCCGTTGAACATGCGGGCGCGGGTCACCTCCGTCCAGTCAAAGGCTCCGGATTTGATCAGCGATTCGATACAGCGTTTGTTGACCTCGCGGGTATTGACGCGCATGCAGAAATCCATGAAACTTTTGAAGGGTCCGTTGGCGGTGCGCTCGGCGACAATGGCATCGACGGCGGCGCTGCCGACGCCTTTGACCCCGGCCATGCCGAAGCGGATGTTGCCGTTCTCCGGGCGGAACCGGTTCATGGACTGCTGCACGCTGGGCGGCAGCACCTGCATGCCCATCTCTTTGCACTCACCGATGAAGCCGGTGAGCTTGTCGGCGTTGCCGATTTCCAGTGACAGCACCGCCGCCATGAATTCGGCGGGATAGTGGGCTTTGAGGTAGGCCGTCTGAAAAGAAATGAACGCGTAGGCGGCCGAATGGGATTTGTTGAAGCCGTAACTGGCGAATTTCTGAATCAAATCAAAAATTTCGCCGGCTTTTGCCCGGGGGATCTGATTGACCGATTCGCAGCCGTCGATGAACTGCGCCCGCATTTTGTCCATGATGGCCGCGTCTTTTTTGCCCATGGCCCGGCGGAGCAGATCCCCCTCGGCG
>PXDP01000475.1 GCA_003565035.1 PVC group bacterium
AGGGGGAACTGGCCCAGGGGCGATGCCCCTGGCTGATCCTTGAGCGAGAGAAACGATGACGTAATGGAAACCAACCTGTTGCCCAGTAGGATTTATGTATAAAGGGCAGGGCAAGCGGGGCGGTGGCGTGGATATGATGCGCCCTGTACAGACACAGCCCCCTCTTTTTTCTTGCCGTCCCTACAGATCAACAATACGTTTGCACTGACCATGCAAACTGAAAAGAGGACTCCCAGCGCACGCCCCTGGCATCTCCGCCTGACGGCCGGATTGCTGCTTCTGCTTTGGCTGACCGTGCAGGCTTTCCGGTCCCCCACCCCCGGAGAGGCCTGGATCCTGGCGGCATCTTTTGCGATTGTCGGTCATCTGCTGATCGGTGTGTGGGTGTTTCTCCACAAGCTGCACGCTACCGGTGCCTGGCACCGGACCGCCGACGCGTTCGCGTTTCTGTTCCTGTTCGGTGCAGTCGCCTCCACCGCCAACACCCCGCTCTGGTGCGCCTTTTTTGCGGGACTGTTCGCGGTGGCAATCCTCAAATATCAGCATTGCGCGGAAGCCGGTCTGTCCGACGACCTGACCGCCTATGCCCGCGAAAAAATCCGATTGGAAGCCCCCGCTGTCGTCCTGTTTGTTCTGGCAGCCCTGGTGACCGCCCGCCTGCCCGAAGCCCATGCGCTTCTCCTCCGGATTGAGGCCGCCCTCTTCTTCAGTGCCGCTCTGTTCGCGTTTTACCTCATCCTTCTGCGCCGGATTTATGTGTTTTGAAGATGCACGGTTTCAAATTCCATATTTGGAATGCATTCCAAATATGGAATTTCGAGTTCACGCCAGGCGTGCCAGCCGATTCCGGACCAGGGTCAGATAAGCCTCACGGGCTGGACTTGACAGGCCACTTTTTTGAATCTGTCCGGACCAGTCCAGCCGGTTCAGCCGGTCCAGCGTGCCCTGGATCCTTGCGGGTTGCAGGGTGCAGAGATCACGGCCGAGCGTCTCAAGCAGTAGTGCCCGGTCAAAACCCGATTTGCGATCCGCCAGCTCAAGAGCACTTTCCTCCTCATCGGCGATGTGGAGAGAGGTGTTGAGAAAATCATAGGCCGGTGCAAGTTCAATCAGAGGACCATTTTCGATCAGAGACCAGTTTTTCAAATGCATATCCCCATTACCAATGACCCAGTTGAACAGCACACGGTCAAAAAATCTTGCCAGTTGCAGTGCGGGGTTGCTGGTAAACTGACGGATCATCCTTACCAGCGTTTCGTGGTTTCCGAGATATTTCCAGGATGAAGGAACCTCCAGCAGTTGACAGGCATCCTCCACCCGCAGGCGCGTTTGATTCCCCGCCCCCTGCCGATCAAAGCGTTCAATCCAAAACACGGGTTGGCCCTCCCGACACCGAATCAAACCGCAATGAGGCACCTCTATTCCCGCCGCAGCCGCCAGGGCCATACTCAGCGCTTCATTGGCCGCGGCCTCCGGATAGGGTTGAGGACTCGGTTTGAGAATATAACTCCCCCGTTCAGCCACCATACGGAACTGACCCGCTTTCCGGGAAAACACCGCCGATACTTTCGGCTGCACGCCCGAGAGGGACATCCGGGGCGCTTTGCGGGAATGAAAGGTGACCAATTCACTCCAGGCATATGGCAGGGAATCCGCACCCGGCTGAATACGCGCACGTGATTTGCGCTCTGCCGCCAGAGCCCGTTTTTCCGGGAGCGTCTCCTCCCCCCCGTCGGCCAGGAGGGTTAAACAACCGGTCACATCCCGACCAACCGCCATCAGTTGCCCCCATTTATCGCTGCGGTCCAGTTTTCCTGCCGCCAACAATTGTTCCAGCAAAACTCCTTCCGGTAAAAGAGCGTCAAAGCCCGGAGGAAATGATTTCCAGACCTTTGGACCCGCATCAACCGGTAAATTCAGAAATACCGGCGGCCCGGAATATCCGGCCGTGTACTGAAATCGAAAACCAGGATGTAACGACTCCAAACTCCCGGCAAAGGTTTCTCCGACATAGACGCGCAATTTATCGTTCAAGCGTCACCGCCCCTCCCAGTGGACTGTGGCATTTGAGTTCAAATCCCAGCCCGGTTAAAACCGAAATAAACGAAGAAAGGGTTACATCCGTTCGCCCTGATTCCAGTTTGTACACAACCGTCTCCCCCACGCCGGCCAATTCTGCCAATTCGCGCTGACTGATTCCCTGCGCTTTGCGGGCTTCTGTCAGTAACTTATCAAGATTGTTGTTTTTCATTGCATTTACATGGATATCAGAAAAAATAAGCTCTTGCAAAGCTTTAAAACTTAAAGTTTAGTCTTTATCCATGCTTATGCATGTAAAAAAGGGAGCTTAGAACCCCCAGATGAGCGGCGCGAGCAGAACCGCGGTGGTGCCGACGATGAGGCTTAAGGGCAGGCCAATACGGATATAATCCGTGAATTTGTAGCCGCCGGCGCCGTAAACCATGAGATTGGTCTGATAGCCAATCGGGGTCAGGAAACTGGCCGAACCGGCGATCATGAGGCAGAAGAGAAACGGCAGAGGGTTCACGCCCAGATCCTCGGCGGCGTTCATAGCGATCGGAAACATCAGGGCCACTGCGGCATTGTTGGTGATCAGTTCGGTAAACAGCAGGGTGCCCAGGTAAATGAGCGTCAGGGCCAGCCAGGGGCTGTCACCGGTAAGTCCCAAAAGCAGGGAGGCCAGGGATTTGGCGGCGCCGGAAACCTCCAGGGCTGCGCCCAGGCCGAGGGCCGCGCCGATGACCATGAGGACGTTCCACTCAATCCGCCGCCGGGCACTCGCGGCTGTGCAGCACCCGGTCGCCAGCATCATGCCCGCTGCAAACAGCGCGGCTTTCAGCATGCTCAGCCACCCCATGGCCGCCAGCACGACCATCGCTGTCAAAATGGCAAACGAGATCGTGGCTTTGGCCACATTGGGTTTGGCCACGTCCTCGTGCAGGGTGTGCAGCAGATAAAAATCGCCGCTGTCCCGCTGACGCGGCACGAAGCCGGCGTGCGATTCGACCAGCAGCACGTCCCCCGCTTTGAGGGCGATATCCCGCAGACCGCCCCGGAGCCGTTCCCCGTTCCGGGCCATGGCGATGACCACCGCGTTGTACTGCTGGCGGAATTTGCCCTCCCTCAGGGTTTTGCCCACCAGCGGACAGGTATGCGACACCACCGCCTCCACCAGACGGCGGTCCTGCGGCATCGGAGCGCTGTCAAATTCATGGTCCGAGGCCAAATGCAGTCCTTTGACCTGCAACAGACTGCGGATGGTTTCCAGATTTCCGGCATAGAGCAGGCGGTCTCCCTCCTGCACCGGTTCATCAATCGGCACCGGCGCGATTACGGTGTCGCCCCGCACCAGCTCCACCAAATAGCCTCCGGGCACATTCACCAGTTCCGTATCCCGGATCGGGGTCTCCAGCAAAGCACATTTTCCCCGGACCAGCAGCTCCAGGGTAAATTCTTTCGGATCCGTGAATGCGTCCCGTGCGCCGTCCCGGTCCGGCAGAAGCCGGTCGGAAAACAGGAAAAGATAGACCAGCCCCAGCAGAGCGCAGGGCAGTCCGAGCAGCGTGATCTCGAACATACTCAGTCCCCTGCCCCCATAGCGGCTGACAAAGAGTCCGTTCACCACCAGGTTGGTGCTGGTGCCCACCAGCGTGCACATGCCGCCCAGAATCGAGGCGTAGCTCAGAGGAATCAGAAAGCGGGAAGCCGGAAGCTTATGCCGCCGGCACCAGTCGGTCAGCACCGGAATCATCAAAGCCACCACGGGGGTGTTGTTCAGGAAGGCGCTGAGACCGCTCACCGGCAGAAGCGCTTTCACCCGGGCAAGTTTGATCCGGTCGGGTTTTCCCAGCACGTGCCGGGAGATGACATTCAGTCCGCCGGTTTCCTGCAGACCGGCCACCACCACGTAGAGGGCACCCACCGTGACCAGTCCCTGAGACCCGAATCCTGCCAGCGCGGTTTCGGCATCCATAACATCCAGCAGCAGCAGGACCCCCAATGCACCGACAAAGACCATGTCCGCCGGCACAGAGGTGAAAACCAGCATCAAAAACAAAGCACCCAGTACCGCCAGGGTCTGCCAGGCGGAAAGAGACAACAGTGCAAAAGCGGGATCCGAAAACATGGTGGCATCTCATAAAGAGCCGGCACGCTTCTGGCAATCATTATTCCCGGGATGCCAGATATGGGATCCAACGGATAGCTTCGCCGGACAACGGATGTTTAAATTGGACAAAAACGCTTCTGCAAAGAAAGTAGTCAAATCCCCTCCTTTTAATTCCTGGAATTCTATTACCTGCCTGGCTGATTGACTCAAGTGATTACTATATGTAGTTTTGGCTTAAGTGGTTATAATGAAACCGCCCCGGAGGGGCGAAGGTGCTTAGATCGGGGCGCCAGCCCCGATAACCGTCCCGCCTAAAACAGTTTGCGCCCCGGAGGGGTGCTACGTCTTTATGCTTAATACATCAGGAACCAAAAAGAACATCACCGGAAACCCTATCCTTTGTCCGGCGCAGCGATCCGTTGGGTATTCAACAATTCCGAGATGAAGTGTATTTTGACAGGTATTTTAGTGTATTTTGACAGGTATTTTAAAGA
>PXDP01000326.1 GCA_003565035.1 PVC group bacterium
ATGGTACATCCCCGGGGTGCACCCCCGCTGGCGCGGGTGCGAACCCCGGGCTACGGTGAGGCACCCACTTCGGGGTGCGGATTGTCTGTTGCGAGCTTCGACCCGGCATCTTCGGCATCTTTTTAAAATACCTGATAAAATAACACTAACTGAAGGACTCTTTCAAAGTCTTCTGTTTTGGTTTCGGTTTCAAGGTGAAAGGGTTGCTGGCTGAAAGTCCGCACAGATTACCGGATGCATGTTGTGCCTGTTTCTGTGAAAAATTCCCTCTTTTCAACCGACTGAGTTTGGTTCTGCAGGAGGGTCAAGGGTCAGTTCCCGGACGCTGCCGCTTTGCTCCAGATCCTCCATCTGGAGGGCTTTGCCGGCCACGCGGACATTTTCCAGGCGCACGCGGCTGACCCCGTATTCTTCACTCAGTCCGGTGATCAGGCAGCGTCCGGGTTCGTCGCTGATGAGATTGCGGATGTGCACGTTTTCGATCCGGCTGCGTCCCTTCACTTTCCGCCAGGTGGGGGCGGACGCGTGCAGATCGATCAGGCGTCCGTCCGAGGCGCTGCCCGGCCGGCTGTGATCCAGACGGTTCAGGCGAATGTCCTCAAACACCACGTCGCGGATGTCGGCAAGGTCAAAGGCATCGATCACACACAGGCGGGCAGTGTGGACGGCGTCAATCCGCTCAAATCGGATTCGCTCCATGCGGGCCGCGTGGGTTTCGGTCCCGATTTTGGCGGTGGCGGAATTGTTGATGGCCAGCAGATCGCTGACCACAATGTCGGCCACATCCCCGAGGAGTCCGTCGTCCTCCCCGCAGCTCTTCACCGCCACCGCGTCGTCCCCGGTGTGCATCAGGCACTGGCGGATGGCAACCCGGCGGCAGCAGTCCGGATTGAGTCCGTCGGTATTGATGAAACCGACTGGGGGGCGGTTGTTCAGAATCTTCAGCCGGGTCACCTCCACGTCCTCACAGCCGCGCAGATGGGTGTTCCAGTTGCAGGAGCTGCTGAAGACCGGCCCGTCAATCCGCAAAGAACGGCAGCCTTTGATACAGACCATATCCCGGAAATAGCGCTGCAAATCCAGTACCGGACGGTTGCCGTCGATGTGACCCGGACCGGTAATGGAAAGGTTCTCGACGGAAAGGGCGTTGATGAATGCTGCGCGCTTCGGGCCAAAGCCACCCACGGAGGGATCTCCGATGTCGGCGGCGTTGTCACTCGCCTGCAGCACCGCCCCGCCGCACAGATGCAATCGGCAGTTGGACCGTAAATGCAGATCGCCGGCACGGTACAGACCCGGGGGCAAGACCAGGGTGTGCAGGTCCGAATCCGCAGACACCCGGTCGATGGCCGCCTGAAGCGCCGGGGTTTGAACGTGCACGTTATTTGGGGTCACCCCCAGATCCGCCGCCCGCAGCACCCCCGGACCTTCGGGATCGGAGGCGGGCGGTTCAAACGCCAGCATCAGATATCCCAACCCCTCGCACTCCACCACCAGATAGGGGGCGCCGCTGAAGCGGAACGCGGCCGGCTGTTTGTCCTGCTGCGGGGTCACCTCCAGTCCGAGCCGGCTTGGATAGACCCGGATGTCCCCGTGATGGCGCTTGACCGACAGGGCCAGCCCGTGCTCGACGTTTTCCGCCAGAGAGGCGTGCACAAAGTAAAACGGCACATCGCAGTGGCTGTAGCGGACGACCCGCAGGGGGATCCCGTCCACGGAGACATTCACCTGTTCTGCGGTTGGCAAATATCCCGACGGGAGCAGGGTGTTGAAATCGACGATTTGAGGATTGTTTTGGGAATTCATAGTGTAAATTACCCTTACCCACAAGGGGGATGGATTCAATCTGAATCGCGGTGTGATCGTTCCGCAGGCGTAGCCCGGGAATGTCCCGTATCCCCGGCTCAGTCTGAAGGACTGCTTCATCGATTCCCCGGCATGTGTACAAGGTGAGGCCGTCCTACAGACTGCGCCAATCTGTTAATCCTTCCATGGCTGGGCGCTCTCGCGCCAACCCATGGCTACAGTGAGGGCACCCGCTTCGGGGTGCATCCCCGGACAATTTTCCGATGGTCGGAAAACGGGGTTCACCCACAAAAAGGAAATAGATCAGGACCGGCGGCGGAAGAAGAGTAAACTTCCCAGAGCAATCCCCACCAACACCAGCGTGCCGGGCTCGGGGATGGCGGTGATGGTGATGTCGTCCACCAATTCGACAGACCTTCTCCGGCTGCCGTCGGATTGCGGCAATGCAAAGGAACCATAGATTTCCGAAAGGTTTTCAACCAGCGGACCGTTCGTAAATGTATCGGTGTGTGAGAGTAACAAGGTGCTGCTGATATTCCCTGAGCTGTCCGCTCCAAATAAGCGGGTTGTCATGATCCACTCTCCATTTGTTGCCTGCGGATTGAAGTCGGTCTCCATAAAATACCAGGCATTGTTTGTTACGGAAGTGAATGTATCTGACGTTTCAGATCCGCTGCCGTTGCCGCGGAGCCCGAGACCCAGCCGAATATCCACGGACTCCGTCGTGCCACCATTGTCCGTTTCCAAAAAGGTGAACAATGAATTGTCCGCTTCGGTAAAGCGGTTACCTGTTACTTGGGTTACTTGACCCGTTATATCGTTATCTTTAAAGCCAAACGCAAATCTACGATTACCTTGCGCATCCTGATCGCCTGCGTTGAGAAATAAAAATGTGCTCATGGACAAGTCCCCAAGAGAACCATTGAATGAATCAGATGTGACGACCATTGCCTGACGGTTGCTGTTGTCTTCCCTGCCAATAGCACCTGTGCTGTTGATTCCGCCGTCCGAGATCCAGTCGGCTTCATTGGCCCCACCAACGATTCCGTTCCACCCCAAATCACTTTCATTGTTAAAATTATAAAAGACGGTGGTTGCGGCGGCGGGGAGCAACGCGGAGAGGGCGAGGAGCCCGAGGAGTAATTTGAGTTTGCTCGTATTCATTTTTACTTTTCTTTTCGAGTTCAGGTATTTGGTGTCCGACATTTTTCAGATGCGCATTTACTGTAGCACGGCCACGGCGGCCTGTGAACCCCGCAATTGCGTGTAAAACATGTCGAAATGCGTTGATTTCGGCAAAAAAGGCTTGTGAGGCGGAGCAAGTTGTGAAAGGGTGCGAGGATGGAAGCGATACCGTCGATTTTGTTACTGTTGGGTTCGATGCCTTTTCACCGGGAAGTGATCCTGGGGGTTGCGGAGGCGGCGCGGGAGCGGGGGGGCTGGGATCTGGTGCGTTCGCGGGAGGCTCATTTGCCGCTGATGCTGGCCGAACGTAACTTTTCGGGAATCATTGCGCATGTGGGATCAGAGAAAATTGCGGCGCATTTTCGGAAGCTGGAGATGCCGGTGGTGAACATTTCCCGTCGGCTGGAACGGACGGCGCTGCCGACGGTGGTGACGGACAATGAGGAGATGGGCCGGGTGGCGGCGGGGTATTTTTTGAAGAAGGGTTTCCGTTCGTTTGCGTTTCTGGAGGCACCGGAGGCTGTCTTCAGCCGGGAGCGGCAGGGGGGCTTCCACGCCGCCCTGCGGCAGGCGGGGTACAGCGCGTTTCCGCTGACCAAAGATGCGCTGTATGCCGCAGGCCGCAGCGTGGCACGGGACCGCGCCCGGGCCGCATGGCTGGCCTGGCTGGCGGAACAGCCGAAACCGGTGGCGGTGTTTGCCGCAACCGACGAGTTTGCGGCGCGTATGAATGATTTCTGCCGCCGCGAGCAGATGACGGTGCCGGGAGAGATCGCGATTCTGGGGTGCGACAATGATGAGGTGAGCTGTCTGATGAATCATCCGCCCCGCTCCAGCATTGAACTGGGCGCGTATGGACTGGGGCGGCGCGCGGCGGAGGTGCTGGAGGGGCTTATGAAAGGGCGCAACGCGCCTGGCGGCATTGTCCGGGTGCCGCCGGGGCAGGTGGTGTCGCGGCAGAGCACGGATATTCTCGCGGTAAGCGATCCGGTGATGCGGGAGGTGCTGCGTTTTCTGCAGGCGCATGTGGATGAGCCCCTGCAGGTCACGGATCTCTGCCGGGTGGCCGGCGTTTCCCGGCGTCCGCTGGAGTTGCGGTTTCAGAAGTATCTGAACCGAACACCGCTGGAAATCATTCACGAGGCGCGCCTGGAGCAGGCGCGGCGGCTGCTGGTGACCACCCCCATGCAGGTGGCGGAAATCGCGCGCCGCTGCGGCTACCGGAACGGCGAGGTGTTCAGCAAAGCGTTCCGCAAAGCGCATGGCGTGACCCCGCGTGCCTATCGGGGGACACGCGCGTCCGCGTATTAAGGGACCCGCGAACCTTTCACGCCAGCGGCGTGGTGGCAGAGTCGGCCCGCAAATGTGGGAAGGGAGAGAGAAGAGTTGAGAGGGAAGCGCATTCCGACAGGTTTTAAGCGTAATCATGGGGTTCACACCCGGAAAGATGCATGATAGGGTATGGGTTCACTTGATTGTTTTCATTTTCTTCACATTAAGATTTTATGCAAAAGTACATTCGGATGTTGTGTTTTCTTGGATTTACCCTGCGCCTGGCCGCGCAGACCACGGTGGTGCTTAACCCTTATGCTGAAGTGGACTGGAACTCCGTGGAGGTTCATAAAGCCAATCTGCACTGGCGTAATTTCCGACTGCAGATTTACCGGCACTTCCAGAATCCCCGGGATTGACAAAAAGCGATTCCAAGCACATCATTTATAAATGGATAAAATTTCTGTAAATTATGAGGAAGAGATCGGGAAAACGGTAGGCCGTCGCAAAGCGCCGGCGTCAGGGATCTCTTCCGCAGGCCTGCAACAAACCGGCGCGGCCCTTTTTCAGAAATGGGGAAAAGGGATGCCGAAAGGGGTGTACCGCTATCAGAGCCATGAGGAGGCGGATCGGGATCTGATGCGGAATATTGTGCGGGTGAAGTGATGGGAGACCCGCTCGAATCCCGGCCGCCAACCGAAGACGATTTTGTCTCACTTTTCTCCGGGAGTGGTTCGCCGCGCGCGGAAAGCAACCGCCTTTAGATTGACGGCGATTTCGTAAATTTGAATAAGCCCTCCTTGTAATCTTTTCTGGGGCTTCATAGAGGTCATTTTATGAACAAAAAGCCTTTCCGCGAGAACCGCAGCACCATGGTCACCGAAGACCGGGTGGAAAAGGGGAGGGGATGAGCAAAGAAAATCGCAAACGCGGCGCAATGGCTTCCCCCCAACTACTTTGGATCGCCCGCTTTGATTATCGCGGGGGCATGCGGGTGGTGGAGCATGAACACTCGTTTCACCAGTGTCTGCTGGTGCTGGGCGGGGAGGTGGACGCGCATCTGGACGGGGCGTCTCACACGGGGATGCCAGGGGATTTTTTTTGGTTCGCCCCGGGTGTCCGTCATGGCTGGACCGTGCTGCCGGAGAGCCATCTCAAAACGCTGGACATGAAATTCAGTCTTCCGGATTCGTGGATGTCCGGTGAGGGCATCCCTCAAACCGGGGGCCATGCGCCCCGTCCGGATCTGGAAACGCCCTTCCGGGCGGTGTACGCCTGCGCCCGTTCCTCCCCGAAATTGCGGGAAACCCGTTGCAACCTGATGTTGCACGCTTTTCTGTTGCAGGCGGCCTTTGCCCCGGATGCGGCGGCCGTCCCGGAATGGGAGGTCTCCGGGGGGCAACCTGAGGTTCCGGGGGTGGTGCACCGACTGGACCAGTTGTTTTCCGAGGCCCCGGCGCACAAATGGACAGCGGCGGATATCGCCGCGCAGTTGCATCTTTCCTATCGCCGAATCAGTCAACTGTGTCAGGAGGAGACAATGCAAACCCCGATGCGGATTTTGCGGGAGGTTCGCATCCGGAGGGCGAAGGAGCTTCTCTGCTACGGGGATGTGGCGGTGAAGGAGGTGGCCGAACTCACGGGCTTTGAAAGTGTTCATCATTTCAGCCGTTCTTTTCGCGAGGAGGTCGGGAGTCCGCCGGCGGCCTGGCGGGAACAGGTCCGTGCCGCCCTGCCTGCGGGGGTGGAGCTGGCTCCGGGTTTTCAAAACCGTCTCCGGATCGAGGAAATGTAAGCATTTCCATTTCAGACAAAAGATTCTCTATCAAGGGCAAAGACAAATCGCCGGCGTTGTGGTTCAATGGCACCATGAACATAACCAACAGGAGATGCCCCCGATGACGACAAAAATGACCATGGCGGATTTGGAACTCGTGGATGCTGACCATCCCCGTGCCCAGCAGGTTGCGGTCCTGGAAACCTATGGCCGGCTGAAGACCGCGCATGCGGAAATTCCCGAGGCGGGCGACGATGAGATCCGGGTAAAGATCAAATGGGTGGGGATTTGCGGCTCCGATCTGGAGGCCTACCGCGGCACCCGTCAACCGGAATTTATGACCACGCCCACCCGCCTGGGCCATGAGGTGGCCGGGATTATCGATCAGGTGGGCAAAAATGTGCACGGGCTCCAAATCGGGGATCAGGTGACCTGCCGCTATGTGTGGGGTGCCTTCGCGGAGTACATTGTCTGCACGCCTTTCAACGTGAAAGTGCTCCCGCCTTCTTTCCCCCTGCGGGAGACCAGCCTGATTGAAATCCTCCCGGGGGTGATTCACGCGGCCGAGCTGGGAGAGATCAACCAAAACAAAACCGTGCTCATCACCGGACAGGGGGTGAGCGGTCTGGTGATCACCCAGGTTATCGCCCTGTACAGTCCCAAGGCCCTGGTGGTCACCGATCTGCGGGAACGCAATCTGGAATTGGCCCGCAAATACGGTGCCACCCACACCTATCGCGTTCCCACGGCGGAAACCCCCACGATGGATGTGGTGGGCGGGGATTTCCCGGATGGATTTGATGTGGTGATCCCCTGCCTGCTCGAAGGCGATGGCATGGTGGACGCCCTGGACTGTCTGGACACCTGCGGAAAAATCGTCATGTACGGCTGCATCGGTACCTGCAATCAGCCCTTTGATTTTTTCAAACTGCACCGCAAGCGCGGGGAAATTCTCTCCACCGAACCCAAACGGGACGTGGACATGCGGGCGTATTTCCAGACCGGGATTCAGTGGGTGCTTGACGGTTTGATCAACACCTCCGAGATGATCACCCACACCTTTCCTCTTGCCGAAATTCAAGCCGGATTTGAACTCCGGGACGACCAGAACAACGACGCGATACACGTCCTTATCGATTGCGAGCGCTCATGAACATCACCTACACCCTCTCTAAAAACACCCTGCCGGTCTCCGTGGAATGGCGCTGGACCGGGTTCACGCCCGCCAGTCTTCTGTTGCAGGACGATATGAAGCAGACCCTGCGGTATTTGTCCGCCATCCCCCGGCAAGGGGTACGCTATGTGCGCATCCACAATTTGCTGGAGCTGGTCACGGCCAAGGGCCTTGGCAGCGAAAGCCCCGTGTACGACTGGTCCAAATTGGATGCGGGCCTGGACGCGCTGGTGGAAAACCGCCTGATGCCTTTCTTTGAACTCATGGGCAATCCGTCCAGGTATTTTCAGGATTTTCAGGACCGCGGACAGGCCGAAGCCTGGAAGCGGCTGGTGCGCGATTTGGCCCTGCACCTGCAGGAGCGGTATGGCCGCGAAGAAGTTGAACAGTGGTTTTTCGAAACCTGGAACGAGCCCGACTGCGGCTGGTGGCCGCAGAGCGTGGAAAACTTCCTCATCTATTACGACGCCTGTTCGGAAGGCCTGAAAGAAGCCAATCCGGCGCTGGTGTTCGGCGGACCCGGCACCGCGCGGACCCTTTCCAAAGAAATCAAGTCCCTGCTGGCCCATGTGGACGGGGGCACCAATTTTTTCACCGGCAAACAGGATGTGCGCATGGATTTCCTTTCCGTCCACGAAAAAGGAGCCTGGTTTTCGCCGGAAGATTTGCCTGTGTCTCCGGAACGCATGGTGGCCCGCACCCGCGAGCTGCGCGACTACCTGGCCCGGCATCATCCGAAACTCCTGGCCCTGCCCGTGATGAACAACGAATGCGATCCGCAGGTGGGCTGGAAAGACCCCCACAGCTGGCGGGCCACCCCGTTTTATGCCGCCATCATGGCCAAAGGGCTGTTTCATCACGTTGACACCCTGATGGATGAGGACGGCGTGGATTTCACCTTTTTCGGCAACGACAATGGGTTTATCGGTGGCTGGGCGCAGCGCACCCAGCTCACCCGCTTTGCCATTCCCCATCGGGAAATTGATTTCTTTGAACTGATCAAAAAGCCCGCCCTCAGCCTGATGACGGCCCTGAGTCTCGCCGGTCCGGAACGCATCAAGGGGCAGATAGAAGGCGGCGATTCGGTCACCAACCTGTGCACGGTGCTTCCGGATCAACAGGGTCTGGCGCTGTTTCTCTCCGTGGCCGACAACCGCGCGCGCACCGGAGGTCATCGCACGGGGACGCTTCGTTTGCAGGATCTTTCCGAAGGTTCGTACACCCTCATCCAATACCGGATCGACGAAACCCACGGCAATCCCTACCGCGTCTGGGAAGAGGTGCTGCCCCCCATGGAGGCGACCACATGGGTTCCCGGCGAAGCCGACCTGCAGGCCATGCGCGCGCAGCAGGAGCTGACCCGGTTCGGGGACATTACCGACATCGGGATTGGGGCCGATGGCGTCTGGGAAACGGAGTGGAACATCCCGCTGCCCGGAGTTCATGTGATGCTGCTGCTGCGGAAAGAGGCGTTTGCGGTGCCGCAGGCGGTCACGGATCTGCGGGCGGAAGCCTATCACGGGGTGCACGATGCCACGCGCGTCCTGCTCAGTTGGAACCCGCCCGAGGCCCGGTCGGTGGTGGATCACCGCATCGAATGGCGGAGCGACGACGCGGCGGCGTGGCAGGGGACGGACCATCCGCCCCTGCTGGATGGCAGTTGGGTGCATGTTCTGCCCGCCGGCCATCCGGTGCCTCACTACCGCGTCACGCCCGTGGACGCCTGGAACCGCGAGGGGCCTGCGACCTTGACACCCTAAAACACTTACGGATTTAGAACTCAAATATCAAAGATGAGGACAGTTTTGACAACGTTCGATTCGCCCATTCAACAATTGTGCGATGCGCCCGTTTTATTGAATTTACGCAATTTCCATTTGAACCCTTCACATGATTCCTGTAGGGGTTATTTCGTTTCAAGTTTAGATTACTTTATAAGGAGACCTGATTATGAACGTATTGAGAAAAATAAGTGCATCGATTTTTGCGGTGGCGGTTTTGCCGGTTTTTGCGGACCCCTATCCGGTGTCGACCCCGGTATCCACGGTGGATGAAAGCGGCCACGTGGAGATTCATCCGGTGGAGGTGCCGGAGGAATTTCTGAATCCGACGACCGAGGAAATCGAAACCCGCTTCCGGGAATTTTACAATCAAATCCTGCGCATGGAAACCCGGCGCGATGACGGCAGTTTCCGCGGGGTGCAGGGCAACCGTTTCGCGGAAAATGAGAAACGCTCTTTTCCCAGCGCGATGATGAATGTGCTGGCCGGAAACGTGGCGGCGGGGATGAATTTTCTGCAGGCCGGAGATCAGCCGCAAAATCCGCGCGACAACGTGCATACCAAAGGAATTGATTTGTACTGGGCCTTTACCCTCAAGGGGCAGGTACGGAAGTTTTTCCAGTTCGGACCGCTTTTAGAGGATGACTACCGCGAACGTTTTTCCGAGGCGATCCGCCTGTGGACGGAATCGCACCCGCGGCACACCCCGCATCCTGAGTACGGACGCTACGATCCCAACGCACAGGGCTGGGGGCCAAATCGTTTCGGGCACCGTCAGGTGGACGGGCGCCGGACCGATAACCTCTTTGCGATGAGCACCGGGTCGATTTACCTCTTTGCGGAGGCTGCGGGCAATGAGGAAACGCGGGCCCGGGCCAAAAGCGAGCTGCTTGGCTATGTGTGGGCGCTGTACAACATCGGTCACGGCGAATGGGACAGCATTGCGTATCATTCTCACGTGGTGGCACCCTATTTGAACGTGTTTGATTTTGCGGAGGACCCGGAGGTCCGCATGGCCGCGAAAGTGGCACTGGATCATTTCTTCACCGCCGCGGCGCTGAAGTGGCAGCGCGCCACGTTCCTCGGTGCGTCCAAACGCGATTATGGCGGCGGGAGCTACCATCAGATGGGCAACGGCTTCACGCATTTCTTTAATCTGTATTTTCAGGATTCCGATGAGGTGCATCTGGAACCGGACCAAATCCATGCGATCACCAGCCGCTACCGTCCGCCGCCCGCCGTCCGGGCTCTGGCCGCGCGTGAGTTTGACCGTCCGGTGGAAATCCTCGCCACCAAACCCCAGTATGAAAACTGGCAGGAAGGTCAAAGCGACCGTCCACGGAATTTTGAGACGATTTACATCGGGCGTCATGGCGGCATGGGCAGCGTGGTCGATCCCGGCGGCAACGGAGATCTTGCGCCTTTCCGCGTGGTGCTCAACCGCGGGGAGGCGGAAACCGACGTTTTTGCCATGTCCCCGGACCGCCGCCTGCACACCAAACTGCGCGGCTCGCAGACGGGTCAGCACCACAACCTGCTCATTTGGATGAGTGACCGCCGGGAGCGTCCCTGGCATTTCTACCGGACTGCGGGCATCGAGGTGGAGGAACACGGCGGGGTCCGTTTCCTTAAAGGCGACCGCGCCTGGCTGGCCATGTGGACCCACGGTATTGGTGACATGGAGTCCGTGAGAATGCGGGGCCGTGACCAGCTCCGCAATCCCACGGGGCAGTGGATGACCGCGCCGCATGAAGCCGACTGGAACCTGGTGGCACTGGAATACGGTGAAGTGGGCGACTACGAAACCTTTGCCGCTTTCCGCGACGCGGTGCTGGCCAACAGCCGGCTGGAAATTGATGCCGACGCGCAGCGCGCGGTGCTCACCGGGTCCGACGGCCGGGTGCTGGAAACCGTGTATAACACCGAAAACGACATGTTGCGCGTGGTTCGCGACGGGGACGTCCGCGACTGGGACGATCCGGCCGAGTGGGCGCTTTGGCGCACCACCGGCGATCAGAACGTGGTCTCCCTTGGTTGGAAAGAAGGCAATCTGCGCGTGGAAGCGGGCGGACACGTCTTCGAAGCCAGCTTTGAACTGGACGGATTCAGCGGACCGGAGATCACCCGTGAGCAGCTCGAACGCGAGCGTGCCCTGCGGGCCTCGTCCAGTTTTGTGAATCAATAGAGGCCCATAGACACGGTTTGTCCTGTTTTGGGTTAAAGTAACTCCGAAAAAGGGTATATATTTTGCGGTACGGGTTGTGTATTTTTCGGTTAAGCTATGAAAAAGTTTACCCGAATACATTTATTTACGCTCGTTATCCTCTGCATGCTGTGTGGTTTTGCCTTTGCAGAACCTTTAACCTTTGATCCGGACAATCCGCCGGCGCAATTCACGCCGCCGACTGAAGTGTACAACGAGTATACCGGGAGCAACAGTTGGCGGCTGGGGCCAAAAACGATGATGGTGTTCCGGGTCTATCCCAGTGACCGGGATCCGTGGACCTCGTATAAGTCGGATGGAGCTCTGCTCAACGAGCTGATGTCGATGTCCGCCAACTACTACGAGGGCAGTTACCATCAAACCTGGTTCGGCCCCAAACGGCGCAACGGGATGGATATCCCGGTGTTGGTGGTCACTCCGCCGATGCAGTTGCCGGGGACCTATGAGCAGTACCGTACCAGCTTTGCGCTGCTCCAATCGCACTCCCGAGCGGCGGCCGAAGCACTGGGTCCGGAATGGCGGGACGGGGGGATTTTTGACCACCGGCATTACGACCGGCATGTGGCCATGTCGAATGCCAATCTAACCTCCTCCGCTGGTCTAGCTTACGTCGAAGGTAAATTTTCCTGGACGGGCGGTTCGCTGAGTGGGACGATCGCGGTGCACGAGCTGGGGCATAACTGGGGCGTTTATCATGCCAACAGCTGGTTTGCGCCTTCGGGCGTTGATCCGGAAGTGCATCCGCGTTCACCGCTGCGGCAGAATGGCGAATATCAGGACGGCTGGTGTGTGATGGGCGGAGGGTCCCCCAGTCTGATGTTCAATCCGCTTTTCCGTTATCGGCTCGGCTTTCTGACCCGCACCCGCAACGAGGTGCAGGACATCACCTCCAGCGGCACTTACCGCATTTACGATTATCAGCATCATGACCGGCGGCAGACGGAATCGCTGGTGCGGGTGCTGAACATTCCCATCACCAGTTACACGGCGTGGAATAATGTATTTCTCGGTTTCGGTCACCGCAGCGGCACCGACGGGGGATGGGGCCGCACCGATTACAACCGCAATGCGGTGACCGTTCATTCGATGATGAGCAGCGGTACCAACCGCCTGGACACCACGCCCAATTCGCGTCCGGGCAGTGAAGACCGCAATGACAGTTCCATCAAAATCGGGCGCACCTATTCGGAAAGCCCGAATGAAAACGGCACCCAGATGTTTGGCGGGTTTCATGTCACTCCGGTGCTGCGCGGCAGCAGCGAGATTAACGGCCAGACCCATGAGTGGATCGAAGTGGTCATCAACTATGGCGACGATGTGGTCGGCAATCAGCCGCCGGTGGCCTCGTTTTCTGACACCGTCTTCACTGGTGCCGAGCCGGGGGTGCCGTTTGCGATCACCGTGGATGCCAGTGATCCTGAGGGCGATGACCTGGCCTTTGACTGGGATTTTGGGGACGACAGCTACAATATCGTCAATGGTGCCACCCAGACCAAAACCTGGGCGGAACCGGGAATCTATCTGGTGGAGGTGACGGTCTCGGATATGAAAGGCGGCCTGACGGAAGCCTCGGTCTGGGTCAAAGTGGGCGAGCAGGAGCCGATAACTCCGGTGACACCGGAAAGCGTGCTCAGCGGATTGAGCTTCCGGTATTATGAAGGGTCCTTCAATGCGATGCCGGATTTTGTCAATTTGATGCCGGTTGCCGAGGGAACCGTATCATCCCTGACGCTGGCACCCCGTCAGCGGAACGATGATTTTGGCTTTGTGTTCGAGGGTTTGCTTGAAGTGCCGGCCACGGACATTTACACCTTTCACCTGAAGGCGAATGACGGGGCGATTCTGCGGATTGCGGATCAGCTTGTGGTGGACAACGACGGCACCAAGTCGCAGGCCATCGAGCGCAGCGGCAATCTTGAACTGGCGGCGGGGCTGCATCCGTTCCAGATCACCTTCTTCCACCGGAGCGGGAGCGAAACGCTGGGACTGCGCTGGAACACGCTCAACCAAAGTCCGGCACTCATCGGTTCCACGGCCCTGAAACGAGAAGACCCCGCGACCCGCCCCGCGCCGGAAATGGTGCTCCTGACCCCCTCGGAAGGGGAGCAGTTCCTGGTGGGGAGTGATGTGCTGCTGGAGGCCGCGGTGACCCCGGCGGCGGGCGATGCGGTCGAGCGGGTGCAGTTTTTCGCCGACAATGCTCTGGTCGGAACGGTTTTTACGGGCCCCTACAGCTTTCTCTGGGAAAATGTTTCGGTGGGCAACCGGGAAATACGAGTGGTGGTCTGGACGGAAAGCGGCGGGCGATTTCTGGCCGATCCGGTGAGTATTGAGGTGACCAGTCCCCCGCCGACCCGGAGCATCGGGATCAATTTTGGCGCGGATGACGCCGACCGCCGGGTGTTTTTCAATGAACGGGCGGGCGCCGTTTACGCCGAGCCGAACTGGAACAACATCGGTGGAAATATGGGCGAGAATCTTGACCTCGTGGACAATCGCGGGTTTGCCTCTCCGGCGACACTGCTGTTCGCTTCCGGACCCAGTTTCGGCGGAACCTTCAGTACCCTTGGGGACACGTCCAACGGGGCTGCCCGTCTGATGCGCGGAGGGATGACTCTGCGTGGGGATACCGACTGGAATGATTACGCGCATCCCACCGCCGTGGTGAGCCATGTGCCCTACAATCAGTACGATGTGTATGTGTATTTCGATTATCCGCGGGACCGGGTCGAGGACACACGGGTCAGCCGTTTTGTGCTGACACCCGAAGGGGAGCCGTCCTGGCCGGCCCGGTACGGGCAGAACGCGGACAACCGCGATGATGACACCGGCGATTTTCCCACTTATCAGAGCTGGAACGGATTCCGCGAATCGGTGGCGACCGACCGGCATGCGCCGCTGGAAGAGCGGCTGGGCAATTATGTGGTGTTCCGCGGGGTGACCAGTGCAGGGTTTTCGGTGGAGTCCACCTATTATGCGGACGGCACGGAGATCCGCCGATTTATCAATGCGGTGCAAATCGTGGAATCGGTGGTGGAAGGTCCGGGGCTGCGGCTGGTGCGTCCGGCACAGGGCTGGCGGACCCGCGAAGGCGATACGGCGGTTCCCTATCTGGTGGCACTGAATGCCGCGCCCGACGGTCCGGTGACCGTTTCGCTCCAGGGGGACGATCAGGTGACGGTTTCTCCCGGAACCCTGACCTTCGACGCGGCGAACTGGGATCTGCCGCAAACCGCTTTTTTTCAGGCGGTTGATGATGATGTCCAGGAGGGACCACACAGCGGCATTCTCCTGCATACTCTGAACGGCAGTGGAAATTATGCGGAAATCGAACCGGTCAGCCTCAGCATTGCCATCGAGGACAATGATCTGCCGATGATTGCTCTGTATGCAAACGGCACGCCGCGAGAAGAGGGGGAGGAACCGGGGTATTTTCAGGTGTTTCGGAAAGATATGGACAATCTCGACCGGGCGGTGTCCGTTGATTTTGTCATGAGCGGGGACGCAGAGCCCGGCGTGGATTATCACTTGTCGGGTCCGGGATTGACCTTTTCCAATGCCACGGGAGAGGGTACGGTGCTTCTGCCGGCGGGGCAAAAGCTCGTCACCATTACGCTCACGCCAGTGGACAATTCGCTAAAAGATGGCAACCGCAGTGCGGTGATGACCCTGGAAGAAAATCCGGGGAGCTACCGCCTGGAGGATCCCTTCAGCGCCGCGTTGACCGTCATTGATAACGACAAAATCAATTATTTGGCCCAGCGTTTTCTCAATGGCTACAAGGAGCATTGGTTCAATTTGGAATTCAAAACTCTGACCTTCACCCCGGATGGCTCCCAGAATTTTTATCGCCCTAGCTTGGCGAATGCCAGTGCTTTTCCCACCGATACGACCGGGCATACGAACCTAGTGAATGAATCGATGGCGGCTGGAAATCATACCTTGCGGAGTGGTTTTTGGCGGGTGCAGGGGCATCCGGTGACCTTTTTCGGAACGACCTATAACGAAATCTTCGTCAGCACCAATGGCGGGGGGACCTTCGACAGCGGGCATACCGTGGGTGGTCTCACTGAGGTTGCTTTTTATCAACACCTGCGGGCGGCCCTGTATTGGCGGGATCTGGATGTTTCCCGCGGAGGGGCGATCTACGTGGGTCGCATTACCACCCCGGGTGAGGAACGCACCGTGGTGACCTATGACCAGGTTCACCGGTCCTTCAGTAGTTCGGGACAACACATCTCGGCGCAGGCCGAGTTCTGGGATGATGGACGTATTACTTACACCTGGTTATACTGCAGTGAATGGGCTTCGGGTCCCTGGGTGGGCTTGTCGAATATCAACTCGGGTGTGGTGCCGGATGACTGGGAAGATTTTAACTTCAGTGCCCTGCCGGATTCGGATACTGAAGAGACCAACCGTCCTCCATTTTTCCTGAGTGTGGGCAGTTACGAAGGCCGCGCCGGCCAGGAACTTTCTTTTACCGTGCTGGCAAGCGATCCCGACGGGGATGCCCTGACCCTGACGGCTTCTGATTTGCCCGCCTGGCTGAGTTTTACCGATCAGGGGGACGGGGTGGGACTGCTCTCGGGAACGCCTCCCTCTCCGGGAACCTTTTCGTTCAGCCTGAGTGCTTCGGACGGTGAAGACACCACCACGGTGACCCGCACGCTCAATGTCCTGCATGCGGACGGAACCTTTGGGATGCCGAACATCACCAGTACCCCGGACAGCCTGCTCGGGATTGCCGGGGAGACCTGGACGTATCTGTTCACCGCCACCGATCCGGACAACCTCGCGCTGCGCATGGACGCACTTTCCCTGCCCAGCTGGCTGACCTTGACCGATCACGGTGACGGGACGGCCCTGATCAGCGGGACGGTGCCGCCGGTGACCCTGCCTTCTGAACCGGTGGACCTGGTGGCCGATAACGGTTTCGGTACGAGCATCCAGTCCTTTGTTTTAAACTATCAACGTCCGCCGCAGATTGCTTTTCTGCGCCCGGCCCGGGATCTGCTCCGTATCGCAACACCGGAGCACCGTCTGCACCTGGAGGCTGAGGTGACCTCCTATGGCGGACCGGCGGGACTGCTCTGGGAACAGACGGCGGGTCCGGCATCGGCAGTGTTTTCGCATCCCACCTCCGAAGAGACCGAGGTGGATTTTCCGGTGGATGGACTCTATATTCTGCGACTGACCGCCGACGACGGGGAGGCGGTCTCCTCCCGGTCATTGCGCATCCTGGTGGGCGAGACGATGGCCGATCACATTGGCAGCGGTCTGCTGGGATATTGGGATATGAATGAAACGGACGGGGAGGTGCTGCACGATCAATCGGGACAGGAGAACCACGCCCAGATCAACAACAATGGCGGGGTGAACCTCCTTTTGGACGGACCGGAGGGCACCGCCCTGAGCCTGACCGGCAGTCTGAATTATGCCGAGGTCGCCGGGCTGGGGCAGCCGGAGGCCTTCACGTTCTCCGGATGGGTGTTGTCCGAAGCCTCACCGGCAACTGGCACCCGGGTGTTGTTCACCTTTTTGAGCGGGACCACGAACCGCACCCGGGTGGAAACCGAAGCCGATTCTTCCAAATTGCTGTTCATTTCCAATCACAGCACCGCCGGGATTTGGGAAATTGACTACCGGGTTCCGGCGCTGGAGTGGTTTCATCTGGTTGTGCAATATGACCGCAGCAGCACCGCCAACGATCCGGTCGCGTACATTAACGGTCAGCCCGTGGATGTAAACCGGGTACGGACGCCCAGCGGGGCCAATAACAACTCAAACACCTTCTGGATGGGTTCGCTAAACCGTACCGCCCGCTCCTGGCGGGGCGGTATGGACGATGTGCGTCTTCATGACCGATTGCTGGACCCGGCGGATATTCCGCTGCTGATGCATCCCGGTCCGGTGAACAGCGCGCCGGCCATTGTACTGGAAGATGTGCGGACCGCGCCGTCGCAAACGGTCAGTCTGGGTGCGGAAGTGACCGATGACGGCCGACCCGATGAGCCGGGCGTTGTGGATACGCTCTGGATTCAGGAGAGTGGCCTGGGCGACGGCGTAATCGCGGCAGCCAATTTACCGGACAGCGAATTCACCACCGGACCCTTCAGTGGTCTCTATGAACTGCGACTGTTTGCCGATGACGGAGAAGCCCTGGTCTCGCGCGGGCTGACGGTTTTCAGTGAGGGTGGCGATCCGCTGGCCCCGGAGATTACCGAACAGCCGCAATCTCTGACCGTGACCGAACTGGAGGAGGCCAGCTTTTCGGTTGGTGTGAATGCCAACCCGGCTCCGGAATTCCAGTGGCGCAAAGACGGCGCCGATATTCCCGGGGCCACCCAGGCGACCTACACGATTGCGGGCACTTCGCTCGGCGATGCCGGCGATTACACGGTCTACATTTGGAACGAGGAAGGGAACGTCACTTCGGAAGTGGCCACCCTGACCGTCAATCCCATCCCGCCGGAAGCGCCGGCGATCACCCGGCAGCCGGAGTCTCAGTCGGCGGTGATTACCCAGAGCGTGACCTTCAGCGTGGAAGCCACCGGGCATCCCGCGCCGGACTTCCAGTGGCGCAAAAATGGCAGCGAACTGACCGGTGAAACCGGCGCCACGCTGACCCTGACGGATCTGACCCTTGCCGACAGCGGGGACTATGACGTGGTGGTCAGCAACAGCGTGGACACCGTGTTCTCCGATGTGGCCACCCTCACTGTGGCCGAAGGGCCTTCTGCTCCGACAATTCTGACCCATCCGCAAGGACAGACGGTGAATGAGGGTGATCCGCTGCTGCTCACGGTCGAGGCGACCGGCAATCCCTCGCCCACTTATCAATGGCGCTTCAACGGCAATCCGATTTCCGGCGCCGAACAGGATACCTTCGAAATCGCCAGTGCCGGCCCCGCCAATAGCGGCAGTTACGATGTGGTGGTCAGCAACTCCGAGGGCACGCTGGTTTCTGACAGTGCCGGGATCGAAGTGCGCTATGCCCCCGTCATCACCAGTCAACCGCAGGCCTTGACCGTGACCGTTGGAAAACCCGCGAGTTTTGCGGTTTCTGCCACCGGCAATCCAGTACCCACTTACCAATGGTTTTTCGACGGGACGCCTCTCGGCGGAGAAACCGGGCCGGTTCTTTCCCTCAGCGAAACCGCCTTCAGCGATGCGGGCAGCTACCATTTGGAGCTGAGTAACAGCTTGGGTACGGTTTCCTCTGATGTCGTCACACTCACGGTGAATCCGGGGCCGGTCACGATCGCCCTGCAACGGCCGACGGTTCAAGATGTGCGCATCCCCGAGGGCGTTGGGCTGGTCCTGGAAACCGAAGTGACAGAAACCGGCGGCGAATCCGGTCAGGTCACGCGGCTCTGGGAACTCGTATCCGGTGACGGCACGGTGACCTGGGACAATACCGATCAGGAACATACCGCCGCCTGGTTCAGCG
>PXDP01000337.1 GCA_003565035.1 PVC group bacterium
GCATCTGCAGACCCCCGTTTACCCGCCCAGACCCGGATAGACGGAGCCTTCAAGGCCAGCGCACTGTCGAGCACCGCCTGAAAGTCCGGATTATCGGCGGTCTCCCCGGCCCGGTAGTATGAACCGTATGCCGCGACCTCCAGACCGGCTTCACGGGTTCGGCTCCCCACCTCTTCAGCCTGCGGAATCTTGCCATGGGGCACATGCACATCCCCACCCCACTCGATTCCCGCCTGACCCGCACGGCTCACCAGCTCTATCAGTGCCTCCGGCGACTCTTTCCGGAAGGTGATGGAAACCAGACCAGTTCGAAAAAATGGACCGGCCATCTTATTGCGCCGTATAGCCGCCGTCGGCATTCAGCACGTGACCGGTCACAAACGACGCGGATTCAGAACAAAGCCAAATCACCGCGCTGGCAACTTCGTCCGCCGTCGCCACCCGACCCAGCGGATGCAGACTGCTGATTTTTTTGAAGTTTTCCTGACTTTCATGCACAGTGCGCCACAGCATGCCGGTATCCACCGCGCCGGGAGCGACCGCATTCACTCGAATGTTGTGATGGGCCTGTTCAAGGGCCGCGGTTTTTGTCAGCCCAATGACCGCATGTTTGGCCGCCACAAACGGGGCCAGCTGCGGCATGGCCACCTGACCCAGCACCGAGGCAATATTCACGATGGCCCCGCCTCCGGAAGCGCGGATTGCGGAAATTTCATGTTTCATGGATAAAAACGTACCCGTGACATTCACGTCCATCACCTTCTGAAAGTCCTCCAGCTTGGTTTCCACCAGCCAGTGCGGATCCGCTTCCAGGCCGGCATTGTTCACGGCGATATCCACGCGGCCGTGCCGCTCCACCGCCTGGGTCACAAAGCGCTTCACATCGGCTTCGACGGTCACATCCCCCTGAACAAATTCCACGCGCAATCCTTCACCGCGAAGCTCTTTTGCCTGTTCCTCACCCAGGTCTGTGCGGCGGCCCAGATAGGAGACCAGTGCCCCGGCGCGGGCGAACGCGGCAACGGTCGCCTGTCCGATGCCGGAGGTGCCGCCGGTAATTAAAACAACTTTGCCCGAAAAAAGATATGGGTTGGTGCCCGGTGGGTTCATAGGGTAACTCCTGATACGTTTTGAAAGATGTGATTGGATGATCTGCGAAAAAAAGCGGGGGATTGCAAGCCTTCGTTCCCGCGACTTTGTTATATTTTCCAGGCCGGATACCCGCAGTGACTCAATTTTGTCGTCTCCGGATTAGAATCTGATTCAGGCGCAAAAGGAAGTTGACCTCCGGAGGGTTTACCTGCACATTGCCAAAAAACGTCATCCCGGAGAACTTCATGGCCGTATCCGTTCAGCTTCAAAATCTTGTCAAAGTCTTCGGCGCCACCCGCGCCGTGGACCATATCACGCTCACCATCGAACCCGGAGAACTCTTCTTTCTCCTCGGGCCCTCCGGTTGTGGCAAAACCACCCTGCTCCGCTGCATCGCCGGCTTTAATGAACCCGATGAAGGCACCATTCTCATTGGCGACCGAAATGTCACCCGCCTGCCCCCGCATCAGCGCGATACCGGGATGGTTTTCCAAAGTTACGCCCTCTGGCCGCACATGACGGTCGCCCAGAACGTCGCCTTCGGCCTGGAAATGCGCAAACTGAGTAAAAGCGAAACCGCCAAACGCGTGGACGAGGCGCTGGCTATGGTCAAAATGACCGACCGGGCCGCGCACAAACCCAATCAGCTCTCCGGCGGACAGCAGCAGCGTGTCGCCCTCGCCCGCGCCCTGGTCATTCATCCCCAGTGCCTCCTCCTCGACGAACCCCTCTCCAACCTCGACGCCAAACTCCGTCTGGAGATGCGCACCGAAATCCGCCGCATCTGCAAAGAGGCCGGGCTCACCGCCATCTACGTGACCCACGACCAAAAAGAGGCCCTCTCTGTGGCCGACCGTCTGGCGGTGCTCAATGGCGGAGTCGTTGAACAGTGCGGCCCGCCCCGTGAGGTCTATCAGCGCCCCGTCTCCATGTTCGCGGCCAGCTTCATCGGCGAAACCAATTTCATCCACGGAATCCTCGAGCGCAGCGGAGACAGTGCCGGCACCGTAAAAACCGACATTGGCACCTTCACCTCGACGGCCGTTGCCCCCGGTCTGAACACCGGCGACCGCGTGGTGCTCTCCCTGCGGCCGGAAACCCTCAAACTCGGCGACGCGCCCGCCGACGCCCCCAACCGTCTGCAGGGCGCGGTGCACGACTCCATTTATCTCGGGGAGGTCGCCCAGCATCAGGTCCGCGTCGGCGGCGACAGCGGGCCCAACCTCAAGGTGTTCGACCTCAATCCCCGCATTATCGCCCGCGACGGCGTCGAACAGGCCTCCGTCTGGGTCGATCCCCGTGATGCTGTGGTTCTTCCCGCCGAAGGAAAGGCGGCTCCGCAATGAGAAACCTCCTCGTGGTGCTCACTGCGGCGGTTGTCATTGCCCTGCCTTTCCTCTTCCGACGCGAAACGCCGCAGGACCAGTGGAGGCCGGGCGATCCCGAACTGGTGATTATCTCCCCGCACAACGAGGCCATTCGCCATGAATTCGCCCGCGGGTTTAACCGCTGGCATCTTGAACACCACGGCAGCCCCGTGCGCATCGACTGGCGCGTAATCGGCGGCACCTCGGAAATCGCCCGCTTCCTTGAAGGCGAAACCCAGTCGGTTTTCCGCGCCTGGTGGACCCGCGGCCTGGACCGGCCCTGGCCCGTCGGCGGCAACCTCGCCCTCACCGCCCACCGTTTCGAGTCAGACCGCGCAGACCTCCTCGCACTCCGCGAAACCCTCCGCGCCACCGATGACCCCGCTCTTTTCAGCATCGGCATTGATCTCTTTTTCGGTGGCGGCGAATTCGACCACTCCCGCGCCTTCGCCCGCGGCCTCACCGCCCCCGCCTGGCCCGGCGGCATTCCCGAACACCTCATAACGCTCCCCGACGGCACCGAACTCATTCCCGAACGTCTCAGCGGGGAAACCTGGCGGAGCGAGGGCTTCGTCGGCACCGCCGTCAGTGCCTTCGGTATCGTTTATAATGTGGACCGCCTCGCCGACCTCGGCGTGGAGACACCCCCGCAGTCCTGGAGCGACCTCACCGACATCCGCTTTCACCGTCAGCTCGGCATCGCCGATCCGACCAAAAGCGGGTCCGTGGCCAAGGCCTTCGAAATGATGATCCACCAGCAGATCAACCAGGCCGTGGAAGCCGCCGGTTTTTCCTGGCAGACCGCCTTTGAGGGCGACACCGAAGATCCCGATTACCTTGCCGCCATTCAGGAAGGCTGGCTCAACGGCATCAACCTCGTCCGCCTTATCGGTGCCAACGCCCGCTTCTTCACCGACAGCGCGGGCAAAGTGCCCATCGACGTGAGCACCGGCAATGCCGCCGTCGGTATCTCCATTGATTTCTTCGGCCGCTATCAGGCCGAAACCAGCCGTGACCCCCGCACCGGACGCGAGCGCATGCACTACGTCACCCCCATCGGCGGCTCCAGCGTCAGCTGTGATCCCATCAGCCTCATCCGCGGCGCGCCCAACCGGGAAATCGCGGTCCGTTTTATGGAATTCACCCTCAGCGAGGACGGCCAGAGTCTCTGGAACCAGCGCGTCGGCACTCCCGGCGGTCCCGAACGCTTTGCCCTCCGCCGTCTCCCCATCCGGCGCGATTTTTACCCTTCGGAGGACAACCCCGCGCTTCAGGCCGCCTTTGAGGCCCGGGCACCCTATACGTCCGATGACCTCGCCGATCCCTCCGTCAACCCCTACGCCCTCGCCGAACAGTTCGTGTACGTGCCCGCCTGGACCGGCCGCCATTTCGGTATCCACCGCGACCTCATCCGCGCCATGGCCATGGATGCCGGCGACGAACTCAGTGCCGCCTGGGCCGCCATCGCCCGCGCCGGAGGTCCCGAGGCCGTGCCCGACGCCATGGAGGCCCTGCTGGCCCTGCCCGACGGCGTAAGCTGGGAGGGCATGCTCGACCGCGAACGCTTCGGGGCCGACCGCCGCATGGACTACATGCGCGAATGGGTCATTTTCTTCCGCCAACAGTACAATCTTGCCCGCCGCCTGGCACAACAGGGAGCCCGCGATGCGTAAACAAAGCGCCTGGATCATGTTCACCCTCAGCATGGCCGTCTTTCTCATCGGGCTGATCTTCCCGCTGGTCCTCGTCGTCCGCAACGGCTTCGTCAGCCCCGACGGTCAGTTCACCTTCCGCTACCTCATCGGGGTCTTTCAGAACCCCATCTACCTCGAAGGCCTGCGCAACAGCCTCCGACTCGCCATCGGCACCACCCTCACCGCCACCCTCTTCTCGCTGCCGCTGGCCTGGCTGTCGAACCGGTATTCTTTTTTCGGCAAAGGATTTGTCAACGCGCTGGTACTGGTGCCCATGATCCTGCCGCCCTTCGTGGGCGCCATCGGATTTCAGCAGATTCTCGGACAATACGGGGTCCTCAACGCCCTGCTCGGCCTCAACGTGGACTGGCTCGGACGCGGCCGCTGGGTTGGCGTTATCCTCCTCCAGTCCCTGTCTCTCTACCCCATCATGTACCTCAACATCTCCGC
>PXDP01000065.1 GCA_003565035.1 PVC group bacterium
AGAGGATGTCGGCAAGATCCTGCGCCACAGCGTGGGAAGCCTCATCGATGAGGATGTCACCCAACTGGAGGAATCCGAGCAGGAAGTGCTCGCCCATATCCAGAGCAACCACCGGGGCGGCGTGCGCACCACCCTCAAAACCCTTATCGAACGCTTCGAACGCAAGCCCTACGGCTGGTCCTACGCCGCCATCCTCTGCCAGGTCGCCAAACTCTGCGTGCGCGGCAAGGTGGAACTGCGCTCCGACGGCAATTTGCTGGAGGATAGCGATCTGGAATCCGCCCTGCGCAACACCCACGGACAGGGCAACGTGGTCCTCGACCCCCAGGTGGAGTTCACCCAGTCCCAGGTGCGCTCCCTCAAAGAATTCCACTCCGAGTTCTTCGACAGCCCCCCGCAAAGCGGCGAGGCCAAAGCCCTCGGCAAGGAAACCGGGGAGGCCTTTGACCGCCTGGTGCAAAAGCTGGAGGTCTTTTATGTTCAGGCTGACCGATACCCCTTCCTGAACGCCCTCACTCCCATCCTGACCGATCTCCGGGAGCTTTGCGGCAAGCCCTACACCTGGTACCTTACCGAACTCCGCAGCCTCGAGGACGACCTGATGGAGGCCAAGGAAAGCGTCATCACCCCCATTGCAAACTTCATGGGCGGCTCCCAGCGCGAGATCTACGATGCCGCCCGCGAATTCGCCCGCGAACAGGAGGCCAATCTCAAATACCTCGACGACGAAAGCGGCCCCGGCGACCGTGTGGGCGAGCCCGGACAGTCCGATCCCGGTTTCGATGCCCTCAAACTCGCCCTCGCCGACCCCTCCTGCTACCGGGGGCCCCGGATGAAAGAGGTCAAAACGCTTCTAGGCACCCTGGAGCAGCGGGTCAGCCACCGCCTGGGCGAAGAGATCCGTCTGGCCCTCCAGAGTGTGGACGCCCTCCGCCTGCGCCTCAGCGGCATGGACGAATTCGCCGCCCTCACCGAAGGACAACGGGAAGAACTCAGCCGCCCCTTCGAGGAACTCAAACGCGAACTCGACCAGCAAACCCTCATCGCCATGGTGCGCGACAGCCTGCGCCGCTTTGAGGACAAAGAGTACCAGAGCCTGCTCGCCCGCATGGCCAACTGGGCCTCCGCCGCCGCGAACCCCAAACCCGCCACGCCCGGACAGCCCGGGACGCCCGCCCCACAGATTGAGTACATCCCCCTCCGCACCCTCAAAATCCCCTACGAAAAAGCCTGGATCAGCAGCGAAGACGACGTCGAAGCCTACCTGGCCAACATGCGCGCCACCCTCCTTAATGAAGTCAAACAAGGAAAAAGGGTGCAGGTGTGAGACCGCGAATGTACGCCTGTACCAGGAAAGTATATTAAGCTTTTAAAAATAATTAAGTTGACTGCTTAATCTTACTCATTTACTTACTCATTTATGGAAAGCACACCGGAAGTATTGCAAAAACATCTGGAACCTCTTCATGAGGGTCCGGTGACCTTTGCCCCTGTCTCTAGCGAGGAGCTTCCCCTGTATTTACGGGCCCGCTATCAGCTTTGGCAGAGCAAACTCTTCGGGAAAGACTGGATATTGGCCGTGGAGCAGGATGGAAGCGATCCGGGGACCCCAGATGAATATCAGGGGCACCAGCGCCAACTAGGGCGGGGGCGGAATGACACGGTAGCACTGGTGCTGCGGCATCTGAGCAGCGGAGCCCGTAACCGGCTGGTGCGCCTCGGCGTTCCCTTCCTCGTACCCGGCGCCCAGATTTTTCTGCCTTTGGTGCAAATCAATCTCAAGGAACGCTTCGGCCCCCCGCTCGATCTCGCCCGCAAACAGCTAACCCCCTTGGCGCAGAGCCTGCTCCTCCGTCATGTCCTTCACAACGACATTGAAGGCTGCTCCACCAAAGAACTGGCGCAGCGCTTTGGTTGCTCCAGCGCGGCCATCACCCAGTCCCGTGGCGAATTGAGAAGCCAAGCCCTCTGCGACACCGTGCAGAAAGGCCGGGAAGTCAGCCTCATTTTCCCCTTTACGTCCACCCGCGCACTCTGGGATCAAGCCCGTCAGCTCATGGCCTCCCCGGTGCGCAAACGCACCGGTGTTCGCATCCTCACCCCCCACGCCGACCTCCGGCTCGCCGGCATCTCTTCCCTCAGCGAACGCAGCATGCTCAGCCCCGACCCGTGGACCACCTACGCCCTCCACGAAAAAGCGGTTGCCCCCCTCTTTGAAACCGGGGTCCTCCAAGGCTGCGCCGAAATTACCGACACCGACACCCGGCTGGAATACTGGCGCTATAACCCACTTTTGTTGTGCGATGACAAACACGTCGATCCGCTTTCCCTCTACCTGACACTGCGTGAAGACCCCGACGAACGGGTTCAGGGTGAGCTGAAAAGCATGTTGGAGGATCTGCCATGGCGGTAAAGGGCTTCGACCGATTCCAACAACACTTCGCCGGGCACAGTGATTCCTTCATCCTGATCGGGGGAGCCGCCTGTGACCTCTGGTTCACGCAGCGCAATGTACGCTTTCGTTCCACGATCGATCTGGACATGGTTCTGGTGCTGGAAGTCCTCCGTCCCGATTTCGCAATCCGGTTCTGGGATTTTATTCGACAAGGCGGCTATCAGAATAAACGTAAACAGGAAGACGCACTGCCCACCCTGTACCGATTCTCGGAACCCAAACAGCCCGGATTTCCGAAGATGCTCGAACTGCTGGCCCGCAAGCCGGAGCATCTGCAAATCCCCCCCGACCAGCATCTGGTCCCCATTCGGCAGGAGGATGCCCCCAGTCTCTCCGCGATCCTCGTGGAAACGCCCTATGCGGAGTTCCTGCGCGAACAGTGCCGAATCGAGAATGACATCCAACTGGCCAGCCCCGAGGCTCTCACCGTCCTCAAAGCCAAGGCCTGGCTGGATTTGACCCGCAGAAAAGACGAGGGCGACCTGAATATCAAATCCGATGACATTAAAAAACACCGGAACGACATCTTTCGTCTCGCGCTGATTTTCAATCCCGGGGACAGTCTCACACTTCCATCGGGACTTGCATCGGACTTAAGCGAATTTCTGAATGCCTTTCCGCCCAACCACGAGGAATGGCCACACATCCAAGACGCCATCCGTCCCAGTGCTCCGGCCCGACTGACTGCGGAACAACTCATCGACACTGTGAGAAGACAATTCAATCTCCAAATTTAAGAACCGCGAATGGACGCAAATGAACGCGAATAATTTCACCAACCTGAGGGGATACAATCACCATCCCAAACAGAAAATGACGACGAATTTAGCCCCGGATGATTTGGAAGTGCTGAGCCAGGGTATCGAAGGCCCCTTGGTTTACCAGGTCACGGGCTGTGCGATGCGGGTATTGAATGAGTTGGGGCACGGCTTGCGCGAAAAAACGTATGAGCGGGCCCTTTGCGTCGAATTCAGGCACAACAGTCTCTCCGTTGATTCCCAGAAAATTTACCCCGTGTATTACCGGGAGGAGAAAATCGACGAGTATATTCCAGATCTGGAGGTGGAGGGGCGCCTGATCGTCGAGACCAAGACCGTGGAAACCATCACCGAAGAACACATGGGACAAGTCATCAACTACCTGAAAATCACGGGACTACAGGTTGGACTGATCCTCAATTTCAAGCATCCCAAACTGGAATGGCGGAAAGTCGTGCTCCAAAAAGGGAGGCGGACCAAATGAAACCGCACAAAACCGTTAGGCATTTTTTAACCGCGAATGGACGCAAATTCACGCGAATATTTGGGGGGGGGAATTCGGAGAGTGCTGTAGGTTTTACCGCGAATGGACGCGAATGGACGCGAATATTTATTTGGGGGGATACGCAAAGTGCTGTAGGATTTACCGCGAATGAACGTAAATTAACGCGAATAAAATTGGATTTGAATCTGATTTCCTCCTCTTATTCCCGTCCATTCGCGTCCATTCGCGGTCCCCATTCACAACCCTCTTTCCCTTCCCCTTCCTCTCCCTCTTCTCTTATTCGCGTCCATTCGCGTCCATTTGCGGTCCCTATTCATTCTTTTCATTAACGGTACACCATGGAAACAACCCGACTAAAACGATTCGCACAATACGCCCGGCGCAGCCTGATGGAACAGGTTGCGGGGCGGATGAAGGTGGTATTGGCCGCCGGTAGCGCGGCGCGGCGTGAGAACGCGGCGGCGGTGGCGACCCTGGAGGAGCAGATCAAGCGGCTGGACCGGGAGCAAGTGGTGGAGCGGGTGGCCTATGTGTGGTTCAACCGTTTTTGTGCGCTGCGTTATATGGATGTGCATGGGCTTTTGCGCATTGGCGTGCTCTCCCCGCTGCCGGGTCAGTTTCAGCCGGAAATCCTCGCCGAAGCCAAAGCCGGACATATCGACGAGGATCTGGTTTCGACGGAGGTCCGCCGCAAGGTGATGGATCTGCTGTCCGGCAAGAGCCCCAGTTCTGATGCCCAGGGCGAGGCCTACCGTCTGCTGGTGGTGGGGGTCTGCAATGGCCTGCACAGCGCCATGCCCTTCCTGTTCGAGAAGATTGCTGATTACAGCGAGCTGCTGATGCCCGAGGATTTGCTTTCCGGCAACAGCATCCTGGCCTA
>PXDP01000153.1 GCA_003565035.1 PVC group bacterium
ATCCGTTGTCCGGCGAAGCGATCCGTTGGTTCTTTCCCCACACCCCTTATCTCCGTCTGCGGCGGAAAGGCATCCGTGTTCATCCGTGTCCATCTGTGGTGACATTTTCCGTTGCCCCGCCGCAGGATGCGGCGCCTCCGGATGTCTTCTGCCCTTCCCCCTGCACATTCGCAGGACGGCTCTGCCACCACGCCGCTGGCGTGGCAAGTTCGCGGGTTTTTCTTCTTCATCCCCGTATCCCAGGAAATCGAAAAAGGAACAAGGTGGGCGAATAAATTCGCCCCTCCGATGCACCTCTTGCCTCCAAGACTTCAGTGTAATCACTGCCCTCAGGGATACTTTCCGGCAACTATGCGCGGTTGCGACGCCGCATCCAGGCCATCAGCCCCAGCCCGCCCACCAACAGAAGCGCAGTGCCGGGTTCGGGAACAATCTCCAGATTATTGAAAAAGAAGTCATTGTCTCCGCCGCCTCCGGTATTATTCACGTAGAAAACGACTTCATTAAGGGGGCTGGAAGTTATTGACCCTAACACCGAACTCAGAGCCGCGTCCTGGGGTGAAGAAAATGCGTAGTCAAAGCCGGTTGCTGTCGCAGTGACCGTGGTGCTGATTACCATTCCGTTTTCCCGGTTTCCCTCCCAGTCTGTGAGAGGAAGGGTATTATCACCCGTCCAAAAGAATCCGCCGTCATTGATGTTCAAATTAAACACGGTGGAACCACCGCTGCGTAAATCAAAGCCTCGGTCACCGGAGGTGAACCGGAACGCGACATCGAATGTAAACACATCACCAACCGCCATGGGCTGCGCGAAGTTTCTGAACGCATCCGAGTTTCCGGTGGCCCAGATGCCGAATGACTGATTGTCGGTATTGATTACGCCCGTGTTACTGCCCAAATTTCCGGCATCGCCCAAAAAGTTCCCCCCGGAGCTGTTGGACAGTCTCCATTCTTCAAACCCAAACCCCTCATTATCCCCATCTCCCCACCCTTCATAATTCTCCGCGCTGTCAAAAGCGATTTGCCCCAGGGCAATCCCCGAAATCATGCCGATCATCATCATCCATTGTGCTGTCTTTTTCATGTCTGTCTCCAATTCAAACGTTTCTACAAATCAAACAGAAAAACCCCGGCGGAAAGCATCCGCCGGGGCCGTCTCAATTCTTCAGGACTGTTTGCGGCGCTTCAGCACCGTAAACCCGCCCGCCGCCAATCCGGCAAGCCCCATCATGATGATGGACGAGGGTTCGGGGATGACTGCAAGGTTATTGATGCCGAAGTTTTGATCAGCACCTTGGTTGACACTGTAGAACCCAACTTCATTTATAGATGAAATATCGGATGTTGCAGTGAAATTATTTCCAGATCCTGATCCGAATGTGTATGAGTAACTGTTACCACCGTTGTAAGTGAAAGAAAACGTTAGTGAAGTGTTTGCTGCGTAAGCCTGACCAGCACCAAAATCAGCACCCCCATCGTTTATAGACCAATTTTCATCACCACCCACAAATTTCAATGTGAAAACAATGGTTCCGTTATTAATCAGATTCAATCCGACTTCGCCATTAATTGTTGGGGTATGTCCGATATCGACACTGAACGTATCGCCAACGCCTAAAGGATTATCAAAAACCCGAAAAGCCGAGGAAAATGCTCCTACGCCATTACTAAATAACCCAAATGAAGGATCACCGATCGCGGTGCCACCAATGTAACGACCAGCTGAACCTGATTGATCAAATGTCCATGGCGCAAACCCAAACCCCTCGTTTAAAGAAGGGTCCCCTGTCCAGTCATTATAGTTACTGGCTGAATCCTCAGCAATCTGCCCAAACACATTCCCAGCCAAAACCAAGCTGGTCACCATCACCGCTGCTCTCATCATGTTCTTGTTCATCAGAGTCTCCTTCTCACTATGAGGGTTGATTTATTAAAACGATTTAAAAATACCACGTCATGTTTATAAAGCGCAAGAAAAAACTTTGAAAAAGTTCATTTTCGCAAAAAATCACGCTTTCACGGCTAATTTTCATTTTGATTCCTTTTCAGAATCGATGCAGGCCGGTCCATTATGATGCGTTTCTCTCTGTCCCAGCCCGTTTCCGATCATCGGAAAACCGAAGATGGTGGTTTCCGATCATCGGAAAATCAGGCTTTTCTTAAAAATTCAAAGGTTTTACATGTACCTGCCTGGCTGATTGACTCCACTCACCCCAAGAAGTGGTGAAATTCTGCATGTGCACATTCGACCTAGCTCTTGTGACCCAGGAGAAATCCCTTCCGCAGAAAACACATTTATACCCTATACCCCGGGCCCGTTCATTTCCCCCGCACCGCTTCCAGCGCCTCGGCGTAGCCGGTGAGTTCCACGTAGGCGCGGCCGACAACGCGGCCGTCGCGCTCGACCACACAGGCGCCCTCCCAGTAGGGAATCCCGCTGAGGGCGCCGGGATGTTCCTGGGCATCCCGCAAAGGCCGGACACGGAACTGCACCGGCTGACCCGTTTCGGGGTCGCGGACGGCCAGAATCCAGTCGAGCGGATAGGTGCCGCCGCTGTCGGGACTGGTCCAGGTGCGTGTGGCCCGCCAACGAAAATCCGCGGGCCGCACCAGGGTGAGTCCGCCCTCCCGGTCGATCCAGTACAAAACGCTGTACGGATCTTTGCTCCCGTCTTCACGGCGGAGGATGTACATCATGATCTCCCGTCCGTCCTCAAGATGAATGCTGGCCCAGTCCCAGCCAACCTGGCCCTCTTCCAACTGACTGCTGCTGATCTCATGATCCATCCAGGCCGTCCCCAGCACCTGGCGGGGCTCTCCGTCGATTTCGATCAGCCCCGTCACCTTGAGACGCGACCAGGTGATGTAGAGGCTGGCGGAGGTGGGATCGCTGCCTTTGCGCTCCACCCCGTCCTCCCCAAAGCGGACAAAGGGCTTTTGCGGGTCAAAGGTGAGCAGCGCCCGCGGGCCGGCATCCACACTGAAAAAGGCGTCGATTTTGGGATTGGCCTCTCCGTCCCTCGCCGCCAGCCGCCAGTTGCCCTGAAACAAATTCAGCGACATTTCCGATGCCCCCGCGTCCCAGCCACCGCGGGCCAGCCGCTCCTCGGAATGAAAGCGGTCGGCATCCACTTCCAGCCAGGCGCTGTGGGCCATGTGCAGTTGATCCCGGCCGAAGGCCTCTCCTCCGTCCTGCTGTTCGGGAAAGGGACGCAGGGCGCTGCGGAAAAACGTGAGCTGGAATCCGTGCGCCTCTCCCCGGTCGTCGGTCAGATGTCCGGTGATGTACCACCATTCCAGCCGGAAATCGGGATGACTGCCATGATTGCGTGGAAAATCGAGCACCTGTCCCGGCTGGGGCACCCGGAAACCGTCCCGGGTGAAGGGCGGAACGGTCTGCGCGCTCAGGCGAAAAACAGAAAGCAGAAAAAGGATCAACAGAGCTTTCATTCTTCATTCTCCACCGGCAGGGTTGCGGCTTTCCGGCCGGAGAGACCGCCTGCGGCCGCGCCGGAGGCCACAATCGCCAGCAAAAAGACAAAAAATGAGCCGAAGGGCACCGCGTATTGAAGGGTCCATCCGAAGGCCTGCCGGTTGATCACATAGATGAGAATCCAGCCGAGGCCCAGCGCGGTGACGAGGCCGGCGGCGCCCCCGGTGAACGCGAGGATTCCGCTTTCCCAGGCCCCGGCGCGCATGAGATCCCCGCGTCCGCAGCCCAGCTCTTTGAGCACCCGCAATTCGCCGCGGCGCTCCAGGAAAAGACTGATCTGGGAGAGGAGCAGTCCCGCCACCGCCACGGCAACGCCGATGAACTTCAGGGCGGTGGTCACCGAGAAGGTCTGTTGAAAAATCGTGAACACTTCTTCGCGGAGGGCCCGCTGGTCGCGGATGTTGAGCGACGGGAAGGCGCTTTGCAGTTCGTCCCGCACCGCACGCACATCCTCGCCGGACCGCAAATAGAGTCCCAGGGTGGCGGTGCGGTCCTCCCCGAGAAACTCCGCCACCACCCGCGCATCCGCCACCACCGACCCGTGTTCGTTGGCGTAATCGGCAAAGACCCCGCGGATCACCGCCTCCAGACTGCGCCCGCCCGCCTCGATCCGCAGGCGGTCCCCCACCCCGGTTCCGAAGCGGCGCAGCCAGGGTTCGCTGACCAGCACCGGCACCGCGTCTCCGTCCTGCGTGCGCAGCACCGCCAGACCTTCGGCCGGTCGGTGCAGCCAGATGCGTTCCGCGCCCTCCCGGCCCGCCGACAGCCCCACCAGCACCGCCGGATGCCCCCGGAACTGAATCCGCCGCATGAGCGCGTACTCGGCCTCCGCGACCGAGGCATGACGCAGGAGAAGCTCCCGGCTTTCCCGCGGGATTCGCACCGGACTGCCGGGATGCTGAAAGCCTTTGGCGGATATGAAAAGATCCGCCTCCAACTGACCGTCCAGCCATTCGGTCACCGTTCCCCGGAAACTGTGCACCAGCAGGGAAATTCCTCCGGCCATGGCGGTGGCGATCATCAGTCCCGCCAAGGCCAGTTTGTGACGTCCCGAAAGGCGGCGCAACTGGG
>PXDP01000513.1 GCA_003565035.1 PVC group bacterium
CTGAGTTCGGCAAAGTCCCGCCGGGCGGTGGCCTCGGAAATCCCCAGTTTACGGCATGCCTCATCCACAGTCAGATCCCCCTGCCGATTGACCAGCGCAACGATCTCCCGCTGTCGTTCGAGAGGGCGCAGGGCGCGTGTGGTCTGATGATTCATATTTTTTTACATATGAGTTTCCGGAGTCTTTCTCAAGCTGTAAATCCTCCCTTCCTTTTAGCCGTATCGGATCTCCGAGATTGAATAACGGATTGATGTATGGAGATTTTTGGCCTTGTGCGCTAAGATCGTTCACTACACTTTCATGATTTCCAGTGTGTTTATGAAGCCGAATCTCCTCTTTATTCTTACCGATCAGCAGCGTTGGGACACGATTCATTCTCTGAACGCCCCCTGGATGAGCACGCCGAATCTGGACGGCTTACGGACGCGGGGCATTGCCTTTGAAAACGCTTATTGTCCCGGAGCCACCTGCGTGGCCTCGCGGGCGGCGATTTTCACGGGTATGTACGCGCACAACACCGGGGCCTGGTCCTTTCAGGATTGGGCCCACCACCGCAATATTGTTCATGATCTGGCTGACGGCGGCTATTGGTGCGCGAGCATCGGCAAAATGCACTTCATGCCCCGTGACGCGGCCGGGGGCTTCCATGAGCGCCTGGTGGTGGAAAACCCTTCCGGCACCACGAACTGGGGGGGCAACGGGGATGATGCCTGGGGCAAATACCTTGCCTTCCACGGCCGGCGGCGCGAGAACAACCGGCAGAAGACCGATCCCGACTGGCTGAAAAAGTTTCAATGCGCCCCGTGGCAAGATGAGGAGCACCTGCACAGCGACGCATTTGTCGCCAACAGTGCCAGGGCCTGGCTGCGGAATCATCACGACACCGGCGGCGCGGAACCCTGGTTTCTTGAAGTCGGTTTTCCCGGTCCGCACGAGCCCTGGGATCCGCCCCAACGCTGGGTGGATCATTATGTGCAGTCCGACAACCTTCCCACCCCCATCGGCTGGGACGATGATCTTTCGGAAAAACCACCCCAGCAAAAGGCGCACCAGCAATTTTTTGCCAACTGTGAAGCCGAGTCGCGGATCAACATGCCGGAGGCCACGTTGAAGGATGTACGGCGGATGCGCGCCCATAATTACGCCAAGATCAGTTATCTGGACGAGTTGATCGGAAACGTTCTGGGTGAAGCGGAAGACTTGGGAATGCTAGAAAACACCTGGATCGTCTTCAGTTCCGACCACGGCGATCAGCTCGGGGACCGCCGCCTGCCCTACAAATGGCTGATGTATGAGAACGTGGTGCGGGTGCCGCTCCTCATCGTACCGCCACCGGGAAAAACGGTACCCTCGGAGACAAAGGATTTGGTTTCCCTGATCGATTTGGCGCCCACCTTTCTCGAACTAGCAGGGTTGCCGATCTCCACCCGCTACGAGGGCCGCTCGCTGAAGCCATATCTTGAGGGCAAACGTCCGGAATCACCGCGCCAGGCTGTTTTCTGCGAGGACAATACCCAGATCATGATGCGCCGCGCTGACGGCATGAAGCTGGTGCACTACCTCGACGGCACCCCCGGAGAACTCTACGACCTCAACACCGATCCGGAAGAGCGTCACAACCACTGGGCGGATTCAGAGAAACGCATCCCTCTGGAACATGAACTTCTGCAATGGCTCGCCCGCCGCGTGTACGCCAATGCGGCAACCCGCTGCAATCCCGGCAACGAAACCCATTTCCCCGGCTGGCGCTGGGCTCCCACCGGCGGCCCGGAACTGCTGGGGCCCGGCCTGCAATCATACATCCCTATTCCTGAGGCATGAAGATGAATTACAACACGACATCCCTGAACGCCGCTCCTTGCGGCCCCCTTCTCAGCGATCCGATCGATATCCGTCCGGATTTTTTTAATCCCGCCAACACTTTTTTTGCCGCCGACAGGCTGGAGTCGTTCGATCCCGCCACCGGGCGCGGTGAACTCCTCTTCCGCCGCATGGAGTACCAGCGGCAAATGGCGTTCAGCCGTCTGATGTGGAAGCCGATGCCCGCCGCGCAGAACGAGAACATTCCGGACGAGTATGAAAAAGACCCCGTCCGTCCCTTCCACCTGGAGTTTCTCAGTGAAAACGCCCTGAGACTCCGCGTGTCCACCGCTTCCGCCGCCCAGCGGGCCATCCCGCTGGCCGCAGAGCCCTCCTTGATGTTGGACAGGGATCCTGTATCCGTGGCGGGTGCCTGGACGCATGAGGCCGCGGACGGCGGGCATGTCTACCATGGCCCGGCGGGCCGCGTGGAGCTGTGCGCCGAACCCTTCCGGCTCCGTGCCTTTGCCCCCGGAGGCAAGCTGCTCTTTGAGACCATGCATAGCCGGGAGAACGCTCTGACCTACACCCAGACCCTCCCCTTTGGCTATGCCCGGCGTGCAGCGGACTACAGCCGCAGCTTCGGTGCAGTCTTCACGCTTCAGCCTGGCGAAATGCTTTTCGGTTGCGGCGAGTCTTTTGGGAATTTCAACAAGCGCGGGACAACGACTGTGTTGTCGGTGGTCGATGCCAACGGCTGCGAAACAAACCGGATGTACAAGCCCGTGCCGTTCTTTCAGAGCAGCCGCGGGTACGGCATGTTTCTCCATACTTCCAGCCCCTGCGCCTTCGACTTTGGCGAAACCTTCAGCGGCCGCATGGCCCTGATGCAGGGGGATGCGGACCTCGATCTTTTTATTTTCCTAGGGAGTCCCCGCGAGGTTCTCCGTGCCTACAGCACAATCACCGGACGCAGCCCCATGCCGCCCCTCTGGTCCTTCGGCCTCTGGATGAGCTGCATGAGCTATTTTTCCGAGACCGAGGGCCGCGAAGTGGCACGGAGGCTTCGGCAGGAGCGCATCCCCTGCGATGTCATCCACTTTGACACCGGCTGGTTCGACAAGGACTGGCGATGCGACTACGAATTTTCACCAGATCGTTTTGACGATCCGAAAAAAATGCTGGCCGACCTGGATTCGCAGGATTTTCATGTCAGCCTATGGCAGCTCCCCTATTTTGTGCCTAAAAACATCCTTTATGCAGAAATCATGCGCCGGGGGCTTTGCGTGCGGGACACAAACGGCGGAGCGGCCTTTGAGGATGCCGTGCTCGATTTCACCCATCCGGAGACCGTGTCCTGGTATCAGGAAAAACTGCGGGCTCTGCTGGAGATGGGCGTATCCGCCATCAAAGTGGATTTCGGGGAAAGCGCCCCTCATGCGGGGCAATACGCGAACGGAAAAACCGGGTTCACCGAGCACAACCTGTACCCGCTGCGCTACAACAAAGCGGTGGCGGACATCACCCTTGAGACGCGGAAAGAGCATATCATCTGGGCCCGGAGCGCCTGGGCCGGAAGCCAGCGATATCCCCTCCATTGGGGCGGAGATCCCATGCCGACGGACACCGGTCTTGCCGCGACCCTGCGCGGGGGGCTATCCCTCGGGGTTTGCGGCTTCAGCTTCTGGTCCAACGACATTGGCGGCTTTGTGTCCCGAACCCCGGAACCGGTGCTCCGGCGCTGGATCGGCCTGGGCATGTTCTGCTCTCACAGCCGACGGCATGGGCTGCCTCCCACCGAGCCCTGGACCTATTCCGCAGACTTGCTGCACGTGTTCCGCAAATCAGCAGAGCTCCGTTATCAGCTCCTACCCTACATTCTTACCCAATCCAAAATCGCATCCGAAAATGGCTGGCCGGTGCTCCGCCCCCTCTTTTTTGAATTTCAGGAAGATCCCGGGGCCTGGCACATCGACAGCCAGTTCCTGCTTGGAGCGGATCTACTGGTGGCCCCGCTCCTGGAGGAATCGGAAGTCCGGGCGGTTTATCTTCCCGGCGGCAGCGACTGGATCAATCTGCAGACCGCCGAACGCCTCTCACCCGGCTGGCATACTCTGGAGGCTGCCCCGCTGCCTGTGCTGCTGTTTTTCCGCGCGGGCAAACCGCTGCCTGTGGTTCCCGTGGCTCAAGCCACCCGGCACATCGACTGGACCGCGCTTCATGTCCTCCAGCCTGGCGGCGGCGAACCGCCTGAGGCGTTTCGAGTTTATCATCCACAGAACTCCGCATGGCAAACCCTTCCACTTGATTCCACCGACACATTTCACCGGGGAGACTGGCAGGAGTCCGTTCTCCAGGTCCTGGCAGCTTCTCCGGGAACCTTGCTTTATGCTCCGGCACTCTGAATAAAAAAATTCAGAGGGATTCCCATCGTAAGCCACGCTGGGTTTTTAATGTGAATTAGAAAGGGCTTTCATCTCAACCCGCAACACCCGGTGACCGTTTGCACGGTTGATCCCTCCGACGGATGGAAGCTGGTGCATAAAAGCGACACACATCAAGCCGTTGACGTGTGTCCAGATCTGAGTTCCAAATCAACGGCTTGAGTTTCTCTTCCGGTCCACGGCATTGCAGATGCTTTCCAATGCCCTAAACGGCAAGCATGATGTTCTCCCTTATGTTTCCTGGTGCCGATCCGTTCATTTTCCAGGCTGAAGGCGCCTGGTGGCTGATCACCTCCCATGACGCGCCGGACGGGCGCCACCTGCCCATCTACCGTTCCGTCGATTTGAAGCTCTGGGAGTTTGTGCGCGGCGCGGTCGCGAAGGGCAGGGGACCCAGAGCCTGGAACCGCCGCAATTTCTGGGCCCCGGAAGTGCTTCACCATGGCGGACGATTCTATTGTTATTACACCGCCATGCCCGAGGGCACACCAGGCAACGAAGGCAACCGGGTCGGACTGGCCGTTGCGGACCGTCCGGAGGGACCGTATGAGGATGTCGGCGTGGTGATCCCGCACGGTTCGATTGACGGATCGCCTTATATCGATCGCAATGGACAGGCCTGGCTGCTGTTCACCACCGAACACGGCAATGATCTCGGCTGGCCGCCCGGACAGATCGGCGTGTTCCGTTTGCGGGAGGATCTCCGGACGGTGGAGGGCGATCCGGTCAAAATCATGACCCAATACGAATGGCAGGAGGGGGCGTTTTTTGTGCCCCATCCCGACTCGGGCCGTTTGGTGCTTTTCTTCAGTTACGGCGGATGGACCGAGGACAGCTATTGCGTGCACGCCGCGTGGGGCGATGTGCCGTCGGGGCCGTTCATCCCCGAGCCTGCGGCCTTTCTCACCGGAACCTTGGAGTTGCGCGGGCCGGGCCACGCCAATGTATTCCCCGGACCCGACGGAACCCCCTGGCTGGTCTTTCACGCCTGGGACACCGCCAAAACTAAGCGCTTTCCCCGCATGGCCCCCCTGGCCCTGTTGTGGGGCTCAGGGGGTGGATGAATCGTATAAATATCAACGGCTTGATGTTTCTGATATGGGTATGTCGGAAAAGTGCCCTTATCCTTTGGACACAGTTCGTGTAGGTTGTGGAGTATGAATCTATCCTCAAATCAAACATTCGACAAACGTGTTTTCATGTCCCGCGCAGACCGTCGGGGTTCCGCACTCTTGGTAACGCTGCTGGTGGTGAGTCTGCTGCTGGTCCTGACGCTGGGGCTTGTGACGGTGGTTCGGGTGGAGCTACGGCGGGTGGCCACCCATCAGCTCGGTGTTGAGGCGCAGGCCAATGCCAGGGTCGCCTTGCAGGTGGCCATCGCGGAGTTGCAGCGGCACGCGGGTGTGGACACGCGCGCCACCAGCTCAGCAGCACTGGACCCCGCAGCGGTGAACGACTTCCAAGCAGCTTACCGCCAACAAGCCGCCAATCCCCCCTGGCGCACCTATCTTGGTCGGAATGGGGCTGACCGCGAGGCGGTGGAATCGTCGTTTGCCCTGACCTTGAATCAGGACATGGAACGACACTGGACGGCGGTCTGGGACAGCGGTACGATTGACCCGGTGACCGGCGTGCAGGCTCAGGGCACCCGTCCGGTCTGGCTGGTGAGTGGAAACGAGCGTTTCACGCATAATCCCGATGACACTTCTTATCCCCCCGACTATTGGACCCCGGACCGTCTGCTGGACGACAGCAACAGTCTGCTTCTCGTTGGCGGCGGCAGTGCGCTCGATGCGCAGGAAAAAACAGACATTGCCGCCGCCATGGGGGTCTCGCTCCGGGAAAGCGGTTTTTCCCCCTTGAACGACCATGTGCGGGCCCCCCGGGTCACCCTGGACCGCGGCGCCTACGCGTACTGGGTCTCCGATGAGAGCCTGAAAGCCAGCGTATCCCGAACCGATCCCCATGCCGGGTCACCGGCCCCGGAGGCCGCCGCGCACCGTCTGGGCAGTCCCCAGCGCATGGGCTGGGAAACCCTGGCCGCACTGGACCTCCCCGGGATGCAAAACGCCCCCTGGGAAAAAATGATGAGTGCTCCGTCTTTATCTTTCGTGACGGGACATGATGTGGCCCGGGCCTTTGCGCATGACGTTACATCGGACAGTGTCGGCATCCACACCGACAGTTACCGTGGAGGACTCCGCAAGGATCTGACCGCCTATTTTGAGAGCGGGCACGGGCTGGCGGACAGCGATCCTGTGGCCGATCCGGCGCTCTATGCTGCCAATGATCCCCGTTTCGGTCCCAACAACAGCGGCTTTCCCAACAGCACCCGCAACATTCCGACCTGGGGCAAACTCCGGCAATGGCATCAGCGGGGGAACAGCTTTACGGGCTACGCGGAGAACACAGAGTCCTCCATGGGTCTGGGACCCGTGCTACTGGACGTACAGTATTACATGGGCTTCAGTCTCAATCCCGGCAACAACCACGTGCAGGTGCATCTCGCCCCCATCGTCACTCTCTGGAATCCCCACAACGTTCCCCTGCCGCTCCACACCTACCGCCTGGAATTAAGCACCCACCGGAACATCAACCTCTGGACCATGCATATTCTGTATCCTTCGGATATCGGCGATGTGGCGGATGTGAACCGCTTTTACGGAGAATTTGACGGCGTGAACTGGTTCCGGGCCCGATATACGGGTAATGGGCGGCATCCCCATGACTCGTGGGGCCGAAATCCCAACTACATGACCGTGAATCTTAAAAACTTTCTGCGTCCCCTGCGGCTGGATATTCCCACCGCGCTGGCACCCGGAGAATGCCGCATTTTCACCGTGGACCGGGATTGGGTTTACACCGGCCCCGACGGCGTGGTCCCGGAAATGGCCAGTTTTTATGAAGCCATTCCCATCGGAGCCCCCCGGGGCATCCAATACGACACAGATGTGGAGGTGCTCTTCGATTATGCCCGGAATCCAGGGCAACCGCTCCGAATCGGAGGTGGATTTCCCCACAGTTGGAATGAGACAGACCACGGCATCCTGGAATGGAACACCCGCGACGATTTCCCAAGGCTGTTCAACACCAACCGCATGATGGAGGGCCTCAGCGCCCCCTCTTTTCTGTACGACACAACCGGACGCCTGCTCTCCCAGATTAACAAAATCCAGGCCAACAACGAAACCCGCTCCTGGGTGGCCACGAACATTCAAAGCAACAATACCGCGCTGCGGCCCGCCCCCAACACGGTGACCTGGCTGTGGGACACCCCGGACTTTTTCGACGCCAGCCCGGAACCACCCCCACCCCCGGGTTCCACCGCCCATCGTCGGGGCTCGTATTATCCACTGGTCTTTTACGAACTTTTTTCCTGGATGACCCCACAGCGGAACATGGTGATGGTCAATCAGACGGATCCGGGCACCAGCAGCGCATCCCGGGGAGGGTTCCACCGGCTTTTCGCGAACTTCAACCTCGCCGCCTCCCGCTGGACCTTCAATCCGCAGGTGGAGGGGCAGCGGGCGCGCTACGGCAACAGCCCCCTCCACAACAACGCTGACCAGTTTCAGAATAATGAATTGTACCTCCCGGCCAACCTCATTCGAACCGGGGCACCGCCTCAACCGGGCTGGGGCCAGTTGGATTTCAGCTACGACGACGGCACGGTCGCCCGCGGGTACATCCTCAACGAGTCCATTTTCCGCGGCAACGCCCACCAGCGGATCGGGGCCCTGCCCATCCTTGATGCCGGAGGCGATACCCGGCCGCTGCTCTCCATGGGCGCGTTTGGCCGCGCACCGCTGTCCACCCTGTTCACCCAGCCCCTGCACGTTCTCGGCAACGCCGAGCCTTTTCCCTACAGCGACCGCGGAAAAATCGCCGGGATTCACTCCCGCCAGGTCGGAGCCAACTTCGGGGTTTTCAAGTTCCGTCCCAACGATGCGGAAAACCACATGCTGGATCTGTCGTATCTGATCAATGACAGTGTGTGGGACCAGTATTTCTTTTCCACCGTGCCGCACAGCGGGGCTCCCGCGCTGAACAACAGCAGCCCGCTTCCCAACAGCCTGCACCGCTTCCGCCGGGACAGCGGCGCCACCCTGGCGGAGGTCCGGGACTTCGACCGCGCTGCCGTCCACATCGAGCGGCGCGGCACCTTCAACGTCAATTCCACCTCCGTGGCCGCCTGGACCGTCCTGCTGACCTCCTTCCGGGATCTGGCGCTGCAAAGCCAGCAGGGGTCGGTGGAGAATCCATCTGAAACCACCCCCGTCGCCGGCAACCTGAGACCCTTCGAACGTCCCGTTTCTTTCCTGGGCAGTGCCGCCGACAGTGATCCGGATTCCTACGGTGCCCGGAACACCACCCGCGACAGCACCCGGGTTTTCGCGGGGTTCCGCTATCTCGATGACGGGCAGATTCGCGAGCTCGCCGAGCGGATGGTAGATGAGGTTCGGCTGCGCGGACCCTTTTTGTCTCTGGCTGATTTTGTCAACCGACGACTCGTGGAACCCGACGGAGCAGGGGTTCCCGGCAGCGATTGGACCACCGCCCGCACTCAAGCCCCCGGAGCCAACCGGGTGGGCGTCATGCCCAATGTGAACAGCTACGACGCCTGGCAGGGCCTGCACGGGTTGTCCGGCGCACTGGGACGCGCAATTCAACTCTCCGGTATCAATGGCGGGGTCAACCATCCCGGGCACAGCCTGAGCCAGGATCGGATTTACGGAAGAAACCCGGCCGAGGTGGGCGGAACAGGCGGAGAGTCCAACAATCCGTATATCCTCCGGCCGGAGCTGCGCTGGTTTCTGGACAGCGAGCACACTGCCGGCGCCCCCGTGGGGGAGGTGGGCAGTCTTTTCGCGGGCACCCCCGGGTTCGTCACCCAGGCCGATCTGCTGGCCATGATCGGCGGAGCCATCAGCACCCGGGGCGACACCTTCCGCATCCGCGCGGCCGGGGAGGTGACGACGCCGGAGGGCAGCGTGGCCTCCAGTGCGTATCTCGAAGCGGTGGTGCGGCGGGTTCCGGAATTTGTGGACCCGGCTGATTCGCCTGAAACCCCGCTGTCCTCGCTGTCTTCGACGGTCAACCAACGCTTTGGCCGTCGCTTTGAAATTGTTTCTTTCCGCTGGATGCACCCCGATGAAATCTAAATTTGCGTTTCTCCTTCTGCTGTCTGTCCTGTTGCATGGATGGGTCCCGGGACAGGCGCCTCCGCTCATCCCGCCCCCCACAGCGGAGGCGCGCCGGGTTTCCTTCACCGCCATGGGGAATTTCCCCACGGCACTGTATTATCAGGATGAGGAAGGTGCTTTTCAGACTCTGCCACTGGGTTTCGAGGTAAACGGTCCGGTGCTGGGCATTCTTCCCGTTGAAGACGCGCAAACGCCGATCCGCCTCTATACCCGTGAAGCCGCAGAGGACGGCCAATGGATTCACCCTCCCGCCGCCGAAATACACGTCCCGGCGGAATGGACCTCGGCCCTGGTGCTGCTCCAGGGCGGCAATGGACGGGTGCGTTCCCTGCCACTGAACGACAGTCCCGAGGCTCTGGCGGTGGGCGAGGTGCGCTTCATCAATTACAGCGACAGCCGCATTGCCATTGTGCTGGGAGAGGTGGAGGCCCTACTCAACCGTGGCGAAAGCCACCGATATCCGCTCGTGCAAGGGGGGCGCACCCGCCTGCGTCTGCGGATCCTGCGCAACACCGGCGGGGAATGGGTGGATTATCTCTCCACCTCTCTGAGCCCCCGCAATCCCAACATCCGCCTCAACATGCTCACCCTTATGCGCCCCCCGCCCGACGCGAACGCCCACCCCGTCTTCGAGACCCTCCACCTTCGCGGCAACGATCTCGACATCGCGCCGGATGGCTGGCTGCGGCCCTGATAACGCTTAAGCGATGACACGTATCCCGTGGGCGTGGCGGGTGAAGCGTTCGAGGTCGTCGATGGATTGGATGGGGGCCCTTTATTGGATTTCACAGAGGAGTTCAGGCTGGAGCGGCGAAGAAGGAGGTTACGGTCCGAAAACCGACGTGGCCAGGGAGGGCTCGTCTTTGAGTTCGATAGCGGTCCAGCGGTTGGCGAGGCGGTCGCCCTGGGCGTTCATCTCGTCCCAGAGGCGGACTTTGAGGCGGGTGATATCGGCGGCGAGGGCGGGATCTCCGATGCGGTTCTCCAGCTCGCCTGGATCAAGGGCCAGGTCGTAAAATTCGTGTATGTCGCCTACGGGATGGTAGACGAACTTGTAGCGCTCGTCTCGGATCATGCGCATGGAGTAGGCCCCGGATTCGGTGCCGAAATATTGGCTGGTAATGACCTCGCGAGGCGCGGTGCCGTTGGCCATGCCGACGAGGTTTTCGCCCACGAAGGAGTCGGACGGCGTGAGGCCGGCGGCCTCCAGCAGGGTGCGGGCGATGTCGAGTTCGTTGGAGGCGAAGGCGGGGCAGGTGTGTCCGGCGGGAACGCGGCCGGGCAGGCGGACGATGAGGGGAACGCGGGTGACATCGTCGTACATGTTGAAATGTTTGTCGAGCTGGCCGTGGCCGCCGCAGTAGTCGCCATGGTCGGTGGAGTACATGACCAGCGTGTCCTCGGCAAGACCGAGGCGGTCCAGGGTGTCCAGCACGCGGCCGAGGTGGTGGTCGAGTTCGGTGATGATGCCATAATAGAGCCGGACGACGGGCTGCCACTGCTCCCAGGTCCAGTCTTCGAGTCCCCAGATGCGTTTCTGGCGTTTCTGGGCGGCGGGTTTGCCCTGCTGCGGATCGGGAAAACTCTGCCAGGGCGGGATGTCGGCGGCGTTGTAGCGGGAGGCGAATTCGGAGACCGGGTTGCAGGGCAGGTGGGGTTCGGGCGGATCCCAGCGGATGCAGAAAGGCTGATCGGTGGGCTGCTGGAGGAGATCGATCACGCGGTCGGCCTGCCAAGCCAGAGGCGAGAAGTCGGCGGGGGAGCTGCTGTCCTCGTCGCCGAAGAGGCCGTGGGGTTTGGGTATGGGCTGGAGGCTGCGGGCTTCGCGTTCCTTCTGGTAGTGCCAGAGGGGATGGAAGGCGTCAACGCCGTCGGCGGGGCCGGGTTCCGGCGATTCGAGTTCACCGTGGTATTTGCCGACCCAGCCGGTGCGGTAGCCGGCGGATTTCAGTTCGGTGAAGAAGGTGGGTCGTTCGCGGCGGGCGGCGCGGTTGAGTTCGGAGGAGGGAATGCAGAAGGCCCCGTGCTCATGCGGCCAGGCGCCGGTGAGCAGGGAGGCGCGGGCGGGGGTGCAGATGGGGATGGTGCTGTAGGCGCGGGAGAAGGTTGTGCCTTCCGCGCAGAGCCGGTCCAGGTTGGGGGTCTGAAGCTCCCGCATCCCGTGGGCGCGAATGCAGTCGTAGCGGTGCTGGTCGGAATGGACGAGGAGGAGGTTCATGAGGTTGAGTGAGCAAGGGGGCTTTCTTCATGGCGTGAGGAGGCGGATGCGGTGAAACAGAATGCCCTCCGGCGGGATGGGGAGGACTTGCCGGACATCCTCGGCACTCCCGTTGCCGAGCGGATCCGCGTCGAGAAGGGTTTCCACTGGCGTGACGGGGGTCCATGCGCCGGGATCGGTCAGATCGGTGCTGATCTCATAGATCAGGGTCGGATTGTTTTTCCGGCGGCGGAACTCCAAGTGCCAGAAAGACCCCTCTGACATCATAACGGAATAGACGGGTTCCGGGGCGGGGGACAGAGGGTTCCGGGCAAGGTGATAGCTCCAGAGGTTGCTGAGACCGCTCTGGTTGGGGTCCGCGCCGGGATGGCTGTCGGACTCCTCCTCCCATGCGATGCCCGCCGCCCATTCGGCGTAGGCGTTGGCGAAGGGAAACTCGTGGGCTCCGATATCCGCAGCCGTTCCTACGGGTACGATCCCGCCAAAGAAATCCCGGTTGCCGATGCTGGAGCCGAGAGGCAGGGCGGCATCCCGCAGCGGGGATGCGAGGGTGAGGCGATAGGCGCTGATGTGGGACAGCGCCGCTGGGTCGGTCAGCATCGGCGCCGGATCATTCGAGGCGAGAAACGGATCGACCTCCAGTCCGACGGGTTGTCCCCCGAGCGTTTCCTGTCCGGCGGCGGCGCGCCAGGCGGCCAGGCCGTTGTAGGACGTGCCGCCCCACCGGATGTTGGCCGAGGCGCGGTTGCGGTGGTGGTAGGCGTTGCCCTGGAAAAGAACCTCCGCCGTGCTGTTGGCGACGTCTGCATTGATCACACGGACATGGGTGTTTCCATCGGCGATGAAGAGGTTGTTGCGCACGTTGATGTTGGTGAAGTTGCCGCCCAACATGCGGAAGGCGGAGGGTGTGGTGCTTGGATACGTCGCCGAGGGCGTGACGAAGACCGTGTTGTTGTAGATCTCCACATCGCGCACCCGGTTGCCCGCCTGCGCCGCCCACAGCATGATGCCGCCGTAGTTGCCGCGGCGTCCATCGTTTTGGCTGATGTTGTAGCGAACGATGTTGTTGCCAAAAGCCGGGGCTCCCGCATACTGCGCAAGGAGGTAACCCGCCCCGTCATTCCCGTAGGTATAGTTGTATTGCAGGATCGAGTCCGTCACCCCGCCATCCAGGTCGAAACCACCGCCGTCGGCGCCCAGGGTTCGGTTGCTGTGGGAGATGCTGTGCTGGATGATGACGTTGTTGGAATCGTAAGTCCAAATGCCGACGCCCCCGTTTTCGCTGCCAATCCCGCCGTTTGAGCCGCCGTTGTTGTAGGCGAGGCTGTATTCGACCAGCGCGGTGTCCACCCTGCCAATAACCAGTCCGCTCCCGCTGGGGTCACCGTAGTCCATCTGGCCGGGATTTGAGTGGAAGGTGCAGCCGCGTATGACGAGGTTGCGGTGTCCCTGCATTTGGTGCGCCCAAGTGCTGAACCCTTCGATTTCATTGTGATGAAAGACCGAGTCGAGCACGGTGACCTCTTCGAATCCGCTGACCTGATTATCCTCTCGCCAGGACAGGACGAACATCCCGATGCCGCCGTTTCGCTGGCCCGGTTGGTTTGCAAATCCACTGACATCGACGTTTTCGACGCGGACGGCCGGGCGTCTTCCCGGTAGGTCGGTGTAGAGAAAGATGCCATGCCCTTGGTTGGAACCAATGCCATTCCCGACAATCACAAGGTCGCGGATGACGAACCCGCCGGCATTGTAGAGGAAGATGCCGTGCCCGTCGCCGGCATCGAGCGTTGCCCTGCCTTCCCCGAACGTACCGAGCGTGATCGGCTCTTCCGCGGTCCCCGAGTTTGTGTCATCCAAGACGAGGTTTCCGGAAAAAGTCTGCCCGGCGGCGAGGAGGACGGTGTCGCCGGGAATCAGCCCGAACTCCGCAATGTTACCCAAGCTTTGCCAAGCTTGTCCCGCACTCAACCCATTGTTGGCATCGTCGCCGTTTTCGGCGTCCAGGTAATAGGTCGCGGCGGTGCGGGGAGGGGTGGGAACAGGAAACCCGCCATAGGCACCCGCATAAAGCAGCGAAACTTCCTGCGGGGTAAGCGCACGGGTGTAAACCCGGAAATCGTCTATCAGTCCGGTCCATGGGTTAACTCCGTCGTTCCTCATGCCTATCGATTTTGCGATGGTGTTATCGAAGGTGGCTCCCGTGTTGAACTGGATGATTTGTTGTCCATTGTTCAGATAAAGCCGCGTCCGCCAAGTGGCTCCGTCCAGGAAATTGACAAAGGTCAGCAAGTGCCACTCGCCATTGTAGATGAGGAATTCATCGTTGGCGGCCTGATAAACACCGTTGCTGTTACCCGAGAAAGCCTGAAGGTTCCGATAGATGCCGTTGTTCCCGACGGTCTGGACGCTCCCCTGGTTTCCCCGATGCCACAGGGGGCGGAAGCCGTTGTTGGTCTCGGTGCGCACCCACGCGGAGACGGTGTATTCCTGATCCCCGGGGTTAAAACGCAGATCTGTTTCGTTGGCGGGAAAAAATCCGGTTAATGCGGTCGTCGTGTTGCTGCCGTAAGCACCGCCAAAGCGGCCCACGCTGCTCCAGGCGGCTCCGGCGACGGTGGTGGTGTGATCAGCTCCCAGGGGGGAGGAATCCGTGATCTGGGTTCCGGAGCCTTCGTCGAATCGGTAGTGCAAAATAAGCCCTTCTGTGGGGTCCAGCCGGTGAACCGTCGCCGAAGGAATGCCCCCAAGATCGGCCCGGTGGGGATCGCTCAGTTCGACCGTAAACGAACGGGCCGGGTCCACCGTTTCGTTCACTACAATCGGGATATCGATGGTTTGACTTTCCATGTCGCCATCGGCCCAAACCAGCGTTCCGCTTGTGTGCAGATAGTCGGTTCCGGCGACGGCGGTGCCGTCCACGGTTGCATAGGAGATCCGGACTTCCCCATCCTGACCGCCGATACGATGAACCGTCTGTGTGGCCACCGCACCGGCGCTTTCATACACGGTGAATTCCGCGGCCTCGAAGGAGAGTTGACCCGGTGAAGGCTGATAGGTGACCTCCAGGTTAGGGGCAAAGCTGCCGGCCTGGAAGTCATCCGAGACAAAATCCATGCGCACATCGGAGGTAAGACGCATCGCGACGGGGCCGGTACGACCGGCTAAATGATCCGAGAGATCGATCTCCACCCAAGTTCCACTTTGGTTGGCCTGAAAACTCACCGAGGTCACCACCTCGCCGGCAGGTGGAGCATGGTTCCACGTCAGCGTGGAAGCCTGCCAGGCGGTGTCCTGAACACTGGCAACCGTGATCGTGCCGGTGTTGAAGTTACTGCTTTGCGCCCGCAGGCGCAAAACCGCATGGGTCAAGGAAACCGGGCCGGGGTCCCCGAGATCGAAGCGCAGGAACGTGGCGAAGTTGGGTTGATCTACCCGCAGACTGCTTTGGAAATTGCTGTGAGCTGTGCCGGATGCATTTTGATTGATATAGGTCGCATCTGTCGCCGTGAACCGATCCCCCAGCAGGCGCACTCCGACCGTATCCGTGTGAGTCAACTCGCCATCGGAGACGTGCACCGAAAAGAGGTAATACCCCGGAGTGGCCGTGGTAATCGTCGGAGTGAGGGTATTCCCGTTGGTGATGGTTGCGGCAGCGGGGCCATCCAACTGCATCCAGGTAGTCGTTAGCTGCTCCGGAGCCAGTTGATCATCCCAAGCGGTTGCGGAAAGTGCCGCAGAAAGATCATAGAGCAGGGGCGTTTCTACGGCCTGGACAAACGGAGCCTGGTTCATGTGCGACCCGTTGGAGAAGATCCCCTGGCTCAGAATGCGGAAACTGCCTTTGGACGAAGAAAACGCCGCCTCCGTTCTCACCATATAGACATCAGTCCCGCCTCCATCGGCATCGAAAAACGTGGTGTTTTGCACGGCTGAGGCGGTCAGGCGAGTGAAGGGCCCGGCGGCCGTCGCTGCGCGATAAACATGGTATCCCAAGGGGTTACCGGGGGCCGTCTGCCAAGTAAGCGTGTTACCGGAGCCTCTCGCTACTTGCAAGTTCCGGGCAGGAGGAATGTTGTAAAGGGTCAGCGTGGGGTCTCCGAGAATCGCATGCTGCACACTGCCCACCTCATTGCCCATCCCTTCCTGAAAACGATAAAGCGGAGTTGCGACAGGCAGGGTGAACGAGTGATTATTTCCATAATAATCCGTGTCAAAATTTCTCGCCCGATCCATGGAAATCAGCAGACTTTCCCCGATGGGGCGGTCCATCGCCATCGGATGGACGAGGGTTTCCGGAGCATTCCCCCACATCGAGACCAAGCCGTACTTTTCTCCGGCCAGGCTCATTTTAAGAAAATTGTTTGCCGGGCTGTCCCAATCGCCAAAATAGCTGCCGAAAGGGAAGAGGAACTGGATGGGCACTTCGCCGTAGGCAAACAGATCGGAGTCGAGGCTGTTTCGCCCCAACCCGTTATAATTTCCCGCACTGGAAACATAGGCCATCCGGTACTCATTTTCCAAAACTGTTTTACGGAGGGTTGCTCCGGAAATGGGCTCAAAAAGTGCCGCACGGTCAAAGAGGGATCCCACACCCCGGAACCCGGTCCAGCCACTGTACCCTGCGGTGTAAAATTTGAATCCATCGGCAAGGAGCCCGCTGTTTTCCAGTTCGATGACTCCGGTGCGATGGCGGAAATTTTTGCGCAGGTAACGGCGGATCATCTCCTCCTCGGTTAGGCCCTGATTATGCAGGGCAGGCAAATTGGAAAAGTCAATCCGCCCCACGAAGAGTTCCATGTTTTCCACAAACCTTTGATCGAACTTCCCATCTCCCGGGACATTATGGTTCCGGGAATCATTGAATGTTGACCGATTCACGGTGTCGTCTGTCCAGGTCCCGGTCATGTCGCCATAGTAGGCATCGGCCGGCCATGCACGGCGTCCGTGGCCATCGGGATTGTTGTCGCCGGAGTAGGGGATTTGCACCCTTCCGATGAGGATGACCCCTTTGTAGTGTGCCGGATCGGAATCATAGATTGAGGCAATCTGGTTCTTTAATGCCGGGGTGGCCGTGGTGTTTGGATAATCCTGATGCCTCGGTGCGGTAATGTGCTGCACCGTCCACCCGGCCCCAACCAGCGTTTGCGCATAGGCCTCGAGATCCGCCGCAAGCCCGGCGGCAAGGGTGTCATCCACGACGAGAATGATCCCGCCGCGTTCGTGGAGGGCAGGCACATCGATCCCGGTGGCGACATACCCAAAGCTTGCGTCAAAGGTGTCATGCCAGTCATTCCATTGAGAGGGGTCTGTCCGACGGGTGAAAACCTGATATTCATAAGCCACTCCGAGCTGGACCGTTGTGTCGGTATAGTGAAACTGGCCGCTGGCATCATAGGAGACAGGGTGATTTGAGGACAATTCTGTCCAGGCATCCGCCCCGAGTTCCTTGCGGCGGATGATGGCAAAGTCATCTGCGCTGTTGGCAAAGCGGCTGACGTGCAGCGTGATTGAAGGTGCCTGGGCATCGATTGTGGTTTCGATGTGGAGGGAAATCCTGTGCGCATATTTTTGCGCATGGAGGCTGGTGAGAAATAGGCCGGCGAGCAGGGTGTGAAGGACAAATTTTTTCATAGTCATTGTCTCATCACCTTACCCCAGTCACGCATCCTCCGTATAGAGGGCGAAGCAAACCGCAAAAATCAAGCCGTTGCGTTCGCTTGCTGTATTTTATGTCGCCCCGAGCGAAGGGCCGTCTTTCCAGGTCATGCGTATGAAATGGTTCACCGGGGGAGTTGCCGGGCCTTTTTCATGATGAGTAACGAGGTCGCAGAGCATGCGCATCGCATGACTGGCAAGTTCCTGCTCTCTTCGTAAATTCCCCGCAAAGGGATCATTCCAGTCCGTTTTGTTTACCGACGGTACAGAGGGTTGACTCAAACTGATCACAGTGGCCGGAATCTCTTCCGGGAACCGGATTTCCCGCTCGCGGAGATAATAGAGCGTAGGTACCCCAAAGCTGACCAGGCCGTCTGGACGGTGGGTCCGGTACCATTCCAGCAAGCCTTCGTTTGTGAGATCCAAATAGGGCGGCACGAAGTTGAGCCCTGCGGTTTCACTCAAAAACGCCCCCAGCCGCTGGCGGTCATCCAGGCTGGATTTCTTTTGTGAAGGCAGGATGGCTCCGATTCTCCGGCACCCTGCGGCGATCAGTTTCCGGGTAGCGGCCCGGGTGGCATCGGCCCAATCCCATTCAATCCGATGAAACGGCGCGCGGGCGGGCACATCTCCGACGCAAAGAACGCTGAACCGGCTGAAATCGAGCCCCATGACCAGCTCCAACTGGTCTGCGTGTCCGATAAGAATCCCCTCCACCCCGCAGTGATACGCCTTGTCCAAAAACTTCGCCGCATCGGCCAGCGTGGTAAAATTAACACATTCCACAATACGAAAACCAAGGGGGGCTGCCGCCTGTTCAAGCGGGATTTTATGAGCAAAAGGAGCGTGTGACATCCCTCCGTCGGGACCGGCAAAGGCCATATAGGCGACGGGTACATATTTTGCTTCTCCCCGAAATCTGCGGGAAGCGATTGCAGACAGGTAAGGGCTCTTCTGATACCCCATCTCTTTCGCCAGTTTCAGGACCCTCTCCCGGGCTTTTTTCCCGATGGAGCCCGTACCATTCACCGCATGAGAGGCGGTGGACACCGAAACTCCTGCGGCATTCGCCACATCTTTCAACCAGACTGCACTCATAGATCAACGGTTACATCTTTCGTTGAATTCC
>PXDP01000436.1 GCA_003565035.1 PVC group bacterium
AAACGCCTCCCCCCGCCATTACCTGCGCGTCACCCGCGCCATGGCATTTGTGGGACTGGGTCTCGGGTGGTATGTCGCCTCGGGGATTGGCGATCTGGTGGAATTCACCACCATTGTCGAGCCCCTGAACTCTCTGACCGGGGTGGCGATTCTCACGGCGCTGATGTGGCGAAGGGTCACCGGCAAAGGCGCCATTGCCTCGGTGCTGGTGGCCACGCCGCTCTTTCTGGCGGTCAACCGCCCCGAATGGCCCAACTGGGTATGGCTTTCCGAATGGGCCGGGCGGGACGTTTCCCTGTTTGAATTTTTCAATTTGCGCCCGGCGGCCGACTGGATGGCCGGTCTCTATGGGTTTGAGCTGGCAGATCCGGCCCTGGGGTATCTGGACGACAACGGCATCCTCACCCGTCTGCCGGTGCAGGTGCGTTATCCCATGTATCTCATCCCCACGCTCGGTACCCTGGTGATTGTCTCTCTGTTCACCAAACAGCACAATCCGCGCGCCGTTGAGGAATTCTACTGCCGCCTGGATACCCCGGTGGGCGAAGAACACAAAATCCGCGAGGCCGGCTTTGAGGTCGACCAGTTGGAGCACCTCGACCGCCACGATCCCAGTCTGGATCTGAAGAAAATCAAAAAATCCAGCCACGGGCGCCTGTTGATGCTGGATCTTCTGTATCTTCCCCGTCTGCTGATCCGGAAAGACGTCAGGCTTTCAGACTACAAATGGGACTGGATCGGATTATTCTGCAGCCTTCTTTTTGTGGTGATGTTCCTCTTCGGCCTGGACGCCCTGGTTCAATTGCTTTTTTAAAGTCCCTCAAATATCCATGAGGCACTGAGAATCGTGGCCGGTCCGTGGGCGACCAGCTCCGCTCCGTCCCGCAATGCGGTAACCGGAACTTCTACATCCTGCACCACCGCGTTGGAAAGTCTGTCCGCACCGGAAATACGAGTAAGGGTTTCCCCCCCGGCCTCAAGGTTGACTTCGCCGGTATGCACCAAACGCAGGAAAAGACGTTCGGGAATACCGGGAGCATCGCCTTCGGGCCGAAGGCTGAGACGGTCCTCCGGTGCCAGGTCTTCAAACAGCACAGGCAGGGTCCGGAGTTCCTGCACCCGGACCCGGGCCGGTTCAAATCCCTCGCGTTCCAGTACCGCACGGAAGGCGGATCGTTCGCTGAGCGCAAAGCGCAGATACCCTCCACTGACTTCAGGCACCACCTGCGCCAGTTCGGTTTTCCCGCTGGCTCTGGCGGGAATTTCCGCGCCGTCCACATCCCGGATCAGGGTCTCCTGCAGAGGTGCGTCACTGAGCAGCAGCGTCAGTTCCCTCACCCGGAATCCCGCCGGTATGGGAATCCGCACATCGGTTTCGCCCACGCCATGGTCCACGCCCACCACCACGACCTCGCCGGCCTGCGGATGGGCCGCCGCCACAGTCAGGCGTGGCGAACTGCTGACCACATCGATTATTCTCCCGCGCAGCGGTGCCGCCAGACGGTAGGCGTGTTCCTCGCCTCGGTTGCGGAGATAGCCGTTCCAGCAGGCATGAAGGGCTCTGACCTGGGCAATATCGGGATTCACCCGGATCAAATTCAGAATGTCGGCCAGATTGTAGGCGGCTTTTCCGGCATCCGACGCGCCGAGGTCGTTGGCTTCGGTATTGAAAATCGGTACCATGCGTCCGTGCAGTTTCATCATCGCGGAACGCACCACTTCATATCCCGCCGCGATGGTCAGCGGATTGCCGCCGTAATGATGTTCGGTGATGAAATCGAGCTGATCCCCCACATCGGCGAGCATACGCAGGGTGTAGTTGCGGAAGTCCATGTAATCATGGCTCCCAAAATCGGGCACCGAGGGTCCGCCCAGTTTGACATACGGATTTACGGAGCGGGCACCCCGCACTGCCGCGCGGAAAATCTCCGACCAGGCATCCGCGCCGACTTTCCCGGGAATGTATCCGTACTGGGTTTCGTCTTCAACCGCCGTGGCTCCCGGCGGCAAACGGAACCCCATATTGATATGACGCCCCCACATAAAAGGTTCGTTCCAGACCTCAAGATAGCGGAGCAAATTATGATCATCCCCGGGAATCCAGGCCCGTGACGCAAGATTGCGGTAAAACACCTCCACATCCCGGGCCACCGCCTCCACGCCCCGCTCCAGCCAGGAGGGGCGCGCCCAGAGGTCCATGGTGTGCGTCCAGATGACCTTGTCCACCGCGTTGCCGGCTGCCGCCCGGCGGAAAAAGGGTGTATCCGGCGGACTCAGATCGCGCTGGTCCAGGTCCAGATTCGCGGCCAGTTGCTCGTCGCTGAGCGCTTTGCCGCCAAATCCGGTATGGGTGAGCGGCCGCAGGGAACCTGGATTGAGAATCCGCATCATTTCCTCCGCATCCGGTTCCCCTTCGCGCGTCGCGCGGGGATTGTTCTCGCCCACATCGTGAAATCCGAACAGACCTTTGGGAATTGTATCGGTTCCGTTGAAGGACCGCACCACCTCCGGACGCACCACAACGGTAACCGGACCGGTCACCGGCGGCGGGCCGCCAGGGATCAACGTCAGGTCCTCCACAACCACATCCACCCGACCCGCGCCACGCCCGTCCAAAACTCCGACCCGAACCCCTGTGACCGCCGCACCCGCGAAAGGACGCCAGTCTGACCCGAAGTCCTGGAATGGCACGGTCACCTCCCCCGCCGTCTCCCCCAGCCGCAGGACGTGATGCCGCGCAAACCAGCCGCGGTCGGTTCGCACCTGCAGGGCAAGCCCCACGGGCTTCCCGAATTCCGCAACCCCGGCCGCGCGCACACGCACAGCGCCCAAGTCCCCGGCGTGAATGGGTTCTTCCAAACGCAATTCCGCCCAGGCGTCGATGCCTTCCACCCGGACATCACGGGGCAAAAACGCTGTCAGCCGCAGGGTGCCATCCCCGGCCTCCACCCAGGCCGGTCCCAGCGCGCCCCAGGCATGTGCGGCGGGTTGAGGTGTCCAGGCTCCGGTGATACGGCCCTCCACCGGGGTCCCGTTTTCACCGGAACGCCACACACCCCGATAGGTTCCGGTCACTCCCCGGCCCGCCACCTGAGGGGTGTCTTTGCGCCAGCCCGGCATAAAGGCATCGCGGTTCAGGGGAAACCCGGCCCAGTCCGCCTCACGCTCCGCTTCAAAGGTCAATTCAAACACATCCGGCGGTGTGGGGAAATGCGCCCTGCCCCTGCGTGCGCCGTCCGGGCCAATGGTGATCCGGACCTCCCCGGATATGGATCCATCCTCATCGGACACAGAAACCCTTTCGGCTTCGTTTTGACTCCGTTCGTTGTAATCGGCCGAAGCGGCCAGAGACCCGTCGGCAGACAGGGTGAGATAGACATGACCCTCGCCAAGCTCCAGGGGACGAATTTCCTCAAAACGCAGATGCGTCCGGACCTCTTCTGAAACCGGAAACGCCGGAGGCAGGAGGCCAATTTCGGCCCCATTCGCCCATCCGCACACCATCAAAAACACTAGGATTCTCATCATACGTCATTTCTCCATTCTGAGTTATTGCATCATCTAATTCCCCATTCCTACTCAATGCCCCATCCACCTGTCAAGCCGGACGCATCCAGGAATTCCAAAGTGGAAACATCCCATTCCTACCGCAAATCACATGATTGCGGATCCACGATTCATCGCGCGCTGGCCTGGGAAAGCACTCAGCTCCGCAGGTAGAGTTCAACCCCTAAATCGGCGAGGATCACCACCAAAAGCGCCGGAAGGTAGATGATGGTGGTCATCAGGAGCTTGCGGGCTTCGAGCTGCGTATGCCGTCGGATGAAAAACCAGGAAGCCCGCAGAAGATAGAGCGCCAGCAGGAGAGCTCCGACAAAATAGACCGGCCCGGCCATGTCCGCAAATGCGGGAATCAGACTGACGGCGGCGAGCATGAGGGAAAAAAGAATGACCTGCACGAACAGACGGGTGCCCTGTTTGTCGATGACACTGAGCATTTGGTAGCCGGCTTTTTCATAATCATCTCGGTACAGCCAGGCGATCGCGTAGAAGTGCGGGTGCTGCCAGGCGAAGAGAATGGCGAACATGACCCAGGCTCCGAAATCCAGACTGTCGGACGCCGCCGCCCAGCCGCACAGAGTGGGCATGGCACCGGGAACCGCGCCGATGGTGGTGTTCAGCCAGGTGCGGGTCTTCAGCGGCGTGTAAATGAGCACGTAGAGAAAGGCGGTGGCCAGCACCAGAAAGGCGGTGAGAAGATTCACGGTCAGCATCAGCCATATGGTGCCCCCGAGGGTGAGACAGATGCCAAGTGCCAGCGCCTGATCGCTTTTTATTTTTCCGCTGGGCAGAGCCCGGTTGCGGGTGCGGTCCATGCGGGAATCGAGATCTTTTTCGATGACGTTGTTGAGGGCCGCAGAGCCGGCGGCGGAGGCCATAATTCCGATCAAGGCCGCGACCAGACGGAAAGCGGAGGCCCAGGTTCCGCCCGGCGAGGCCAGCAAAAAGCTGAATGCCGCAGTCACGCCGACCATGCGGACAATGCC
>PXDP01000444.1 GCA_003565035.1 PVC group bacterium
CTCTCGTGCAGGGCGGAATTTAGACCATTTCGAGAATGTGGATGACCTGATGAAAAGCTGGGAATAATGAAATCGATCTTTCAGACATCCCAGTTCAAAAAGGACGTAAAACGCCTCAAGAAGCAAGGTAAAGATCTCAACAAACCAAATCCAGCGAACTCGGCAAGCCTCTTCGCTGATTTGAGACGTTCCGCAGCGGCTTAGCGCGCGGGTTGACGCTGGGTGAGGGCTTTGGCGAGGGCCTGGTGGTCGGCGTGGTTCTGGCGGCGGTCGGTTTCGACTTCGATGATGCAGGAGACGGCGCTGTCGAGGGCGTCTCGGTAGGTGTCGGTGAATTCGTCCATGGTTTTGGGGTTGGCGTAGGGGAGGCCAAACTGGGCGGCGGCGTGTTCGAACGTCCATTTGTGGGGGGTGCCCCAGTAGGTTTCGAATTCGGGGGAGCTGTCGGCCATGGGCAGAAAATGAAAGATGCCGCCGCCGCGGTTGTTGAGGATGACGAGGATGACGGGCACGCGCTGGATGGAGAGCAGGGCGAGGCTGTTGAGGTCGTGGAGGGCGGTGAGGTCGCCGAGGGCGAGGGTGACGGGACGGTTGAGGCCCCGGGCAAAGCCGGCGGCGGAGGCGATGGTGCCGTCGATTCCGCTGGCCCCGCGGTTGGCGGCGACGTGGATGTGATGCGGGTTGCGGGCGGCAAAGCGGTTCATGTCGCGCACGGGCATGGAGGCTCCGAGATAGAGTCCGTGGAGGTTGGGCATCCATTTGGAAATGGCGCGGAGGACGCCGGGCTCGGTGATGCGGTCGCGATTGTCGAGGGCTTCGCTGAAGACGTGATCGATTTCACGGTCCATGCGCAGCCAGGTTTGGCGCCACTCGGTCCGGGGGTCCGGGGAGGTGGTGCGTTCGATCTGCATGCAGAAGCGGTCTATTTCGAGGCAGAAGCGGTGGGTGAGACGGTGGAGGGGGTCGAAACGACCTTCCCGGTCGCTGACGTGTATCCAGGCGGTCAGCGGGGTGGCGGAGAGGGCCTGCAGGAGGGTCTTGGACAGGAAGCGGGGGCCGAACTGGAGAACAATTCCGGGCTGGAGGTCCTCCGGAAAGCCTTCGGAGGTGACCAGGGAATCGATGTGGCGGATGACCCCGCCGCGCTGGGGGCCGAAGTGGAGGCCGGAACAGACATCGGAGATGACGGGCCATTGCCGTTTGGCGGCGAGCTGGAGGACGGCGAGGGCTTCGGATTCGGTGAGGCCTCCGCCGACAATGACCATGACCCGGGACTGGGAGGCGAGGAGGTCTTCGAGTTCGACGGCACTGAGTTCGTCGAGATCAAGGGCGGGTTCGCGATAGGCGGTGAAGGGCTGGTTGTTGTGCAGCCAGGGGGCGACGGGCAGGAGGTGGGCTTCGGCGTCGGTGCGGTCGGGCTGTGGGCCGAGGGGTTCGCGGAACATGCAGTTGAGGTGCACGGGGCCGCGGCGGGCATGGTGAAGGGCGAGATCGAGGGTGGTGAGAATGACGGAGGGGGAAATTTGCGGGCCGGGGCAGGGGATGTCCTGATGCCAGACGGTCTGGTTGCCGAAATGCCGGACCTGATCGATGGTCTGGTTGGCACCGGTGTCGCGCAGTTCAGGGGGGCGGTCGGCGGTGAGCAGCAGCATGGGCTGGGCGTCCATGAAGGCTTCGGTGACGGCGGGGTGCAGATTGGAGACGGCGGAGCCGGAGGTGGTGATGACCACGCCGGGACGTCCGGTGGCGCGGGCATAGCCGAGGGCGGCGAAGGCGAGGCCGCGTTCGTCGAAGTGCTGGACCACGCGGACATCCGGGTGCCGGGCCACGGCGAGGGTCAGCGGAGAGCAGCGGGCTCCCGGGGATAGGAAAAAGGTATCAATCCCGTTGCGGAAGCATTCTTCCACGATGAGGGAGGCCTGCAGAACATTGATGTTTTCGGTGAGGATCATTTTCTTTAAATTTTTGGCCGGTCCAGAAGCAGTCCGGCGGTTGTGAGGGCAAGAAGGAAGAGGTTTTCGAGGACATCCAGGAGAGTCATGGGCTCCTCGCCGGTCCCGCAGCCGCAGGAGATGTCGAGTCCCCGGGTGAGGGCGCTGATTTTGGCGGCGGTGAAGACGAGAAGCATGAGGGTAATCAGCAGCCAGGCGGCGGAGCGCATGGGCGGGAGGAGAAGAATCGCCAGTCCGGTCCAGACTTCGAGCCAGGGAAGATAGATCGCGGTGAGGATGACCGCGCGGTCGCCAAGGATCAGGTAGTTCGCGGTGCTTTCGGCGAAACGGTGCGGGTCCATGATTTTGATGAGGCCGCTGTAAAGGAACAGGAGGCCGATTCCAAGGCGGAGGAGCCAAAGGAGGGTGGTTTTGGTCATGGCCGCGTCTCCTCTGCATTCATCGTCGACCAGGCGTCATAGCCGGCGGGAAAGAGGTTGACGTTCGTGTCCCCGGCATCGCGGAGGCGTTCGGCGAGGCGGAGGGCCTGGTCGCAGGCCGGATTGCTGCAGTAGGCGATCAGCGGTGAGTCGGGCATGAGGATGGGGGCGATGTCGGGAAAATGGAGGTCGAATGCGTTGACCGGAACCGGAAAGGCACCGGGGATGTGGCCCTGATGATATTCATCCAGTGAGCGGGCATCGAGAAAGAGATGGCTTCCGGCTTGGTGCAGGCTGCGGGCGGATTCGGGACTGAGGAGCGTGAAGCCGGCGGCTTCGGCTTCGGCCAGCAGGGACGCTCCCGGCGTGTAGACGGCGGGCAGCGGGTCCGGTGAGAGGCGCTGCGAGAGGGTGCCGGTGATTAGGGTGACGCACAGAAGGGCGGCGAGGCCGAAGGGGATTCTGGAGGAAGTGGGGGTCATGACTTGCGAAAAACGGGTTGGGGGGTAATTTGGAGTCTCTTTTTTTTAAACACTCAACCAAGGAGAAACGTTATGTCGATATCGGAAGGAAAACAAGCCCCTGATTTTTGTTTGCCGGATGCGTCCGGAGTGGAGCATCGTCTGAGTGATTTCCGCGGAAAATATGTGGTGGTTTATTTTTACCCCAAAGATGATACGCCGGGATGTACAAAGGAGGCCTGCGGTTTCCGGGATCTGCACGGTGAATTCTCCGATAAAAATGCGGTGGTGCTGGGGATCAGCCCCGATGGTTCGGCGGATCATGACGCGTTTATCAGCAAATACGGTCTGCCGTTCACGCTCCTGTGCGATGAAGACAAGTCGGTGATGAAAGCCTATGGCGCCTGGGGTGAAAAAAATATGTACGGAAAGATTTCCATGGGGGTGATCCGCTCCACGGTGCTGGTGGGACCGGACGGCACGGTGGTGAAGCACTGGAAAAAAGTGGCCGGTGCGGACAAACATCCCGCTAAAGTCCTGGAGGCGATTGGCTGATTCGTGGCTGATTCGGATCAGTAGGCGTTTTTGCGGGTGAAGAGGGTTTTGATGATGATTTTGAAATCAAGGCCCAGGGACCAGTTTTCGAGGTAAAAGAGGTCATAGGTGATCCGCTCCCCGATGCTGGTGTCCCCCCGCAGGCCGTGGACCTGGGCCCAGCCGGTAATGCCGGGTTTGTAGAGGTGGCGGCGCATGTAGCGTTCGATCTCCTCTTTGAACTGCTCGACATACACCGGGCGTTCCGGGCGGGGACCGACCACACTCATGTCGCCGCGCAGAACGTTGATGAACTGGGGAAGTTCGTCCAGATTCCAGGCGCGGAGAAATCCGCCGATACAGGTGCGGCGGGGGTCGTCGGGTGTGGTCCAGCCCGGACCCTGCTCCTCGGCATCGGCGGTCATGGTGCGGAATTTGATAATATTGAAGCATCTACCTTTTTCCCCGCAGCGTTCCTGCAGATAAAAAACGGGGCCCTTGGAGGTGAGTTTGACCGCCAGGGCGAGGAGGAGGAGCAGTGGACTGATGAGCAGCAGGGCCAGGGCGCTGAAGCCGATGTCAAAGAGGCGTTTGAGAATTCGGGCCCCGGCCCGGTCCAGCGGCCACTGCCCCATGCCCATGACGGGAATGCCGGAGAGTTGGTGCATGTGGAGGTCGCTGGTGAGGGCGCTGAAAAGATCCGGGACCAGTAGGAAAGAGAGATACCGCTGTTCACAGAGGAGCACAAGACGCAGCAGGGTTTCGCGGGGGATGCCGGTGTCGCGCAGCAGCAATTGATTGGCCTGCACGTCTTGAAGCAGGGCCTCGGCCTGATCCACTTCGCCGAGGCGGAGGGGCTCGGGGATACTCGCCGGCCAGGGTGTTTCGGGGGTGGTCCGCAGGTAGCCGACGACTTTGGCGCGGAGGAAGGGGTCGGATTCGACCGCCCGCTGCAGCCGCAGGGAGGTGCCATCGGTTCCCAGAACCACCACCCGGTTGGCGGTGGGGGCATGGCGGGCCTGATGGAGTTCGATGCGGTAAATGATCCAGCGCTCCAGCAGCACACAGACCGGAACGGTGAAGGTGGCAATCAGGAGGGCCAGACGGCTGAATTCGGGATCCAGGCGCAGGGCGGCCTCGGCGGCAAAGTAGAGAACAAAGCTGATGATGCA
>PXDP01000157.1 GCA_003565035.1 PVC group bacterium
ATGCTGGGCTTTACGGAAACTCTTTATCTGGCCTCCGTAAACAACAGTTCCACGGATCTGGCTGACGATGTCCGCCGGGCTCTGGCACAGGCCCGTCAGGGGGCCAAAGACGGTCCGGTTTTTGATCTCAGTGACCTGATTGGTGTCGGGGTGCAGGACGGACGATTCCGGATTCTCACCACCAATCTGTCCATGGATGATGAACTGGCGGTCATGAACGGAAGCACCCTCGGCTTTGAAGACGGTGAACAGGCCTCGGATCCCGCCCGCCCGGTTTACGTCCAGCACTATTACTTCTTCCAGGCCTTCGATGTGCAGAAGATGGTGATCGATCTGCAGCGCGGCGATGATGTCTTCCGCGGCGATCCCGGATTCAGCTTCCTGAACCAGACCGACGAATGGGGTGTGAAACGCGGAGCGCGCGAACAGGGCGGCGGTTCCCTGACCAGCCTGCACATTTACGGCGGTCCCGGAAACGACATGCTCTTCGGCGGCGCTTACGACGACTTTATCTATGGCGGACCGGGCAACGACTTCATCGCCGGCGGCGAAGGCAATGATTATTTGGACGGCGGACCGGGCAACGATCTGATCGCCGGCAACACCACCACGCCCTTCGACCGCTATGAGCTGGTCCGGGTCGGCAATGTGGTCGGACCCAACAACACCGCCGAATTCGCCGCACTGCTTCCCGATATTTCCCTGCCGGAAAACCGTGTGATTGACGGACTGACCTTCCACGAAGGCGACCGTGCCGATTATTATCTGATCCGCACCCCGGACGCGCTGCGTCAGTTCTCCGGTTCAGTATCCGCACTGCTGCTCCTCGATATGATCGACATCATTTTTGATGATCAGGCCGCTCAGGACCGTTTCAACCTGTTCCACACCCGTGGCGGCAGTAATGTGGCTCTCTTCGCCGCCCGCGACCTGGATGCCAGCAGCGTCATCCAGGCGGTGCCGGTGGAGCAGTTCGCCGGCGTGCCGGAATATTATATTCTTAAGATCGCCAACGTCATGTCTTATACCGTCATGGCCGAAAATCCCGTCAACGACACCGGACGCCTCTCCGCAGATGCGACTTTCTCCCTGTCTGTTGAAGGCGGCACGCCGCAAAATGTGACCCTGACCAAAGCGGTCACCGATAATAACATGAATATTTCGGATCTGGCGGCTGATTTGGAAGCCGCGCTGATTGCGCAAGGCTTTGGTGACCTGTTCACCGTCGAAGTGCTCTTCAGTGCCATCGGGTCACATTTGGCGCTGACCGCCAGCTACGACTTCAACTTCTCCATCCAGTATGCGGAAGGCAATGCGGCGGCGGAACTCGGCTTCAGCCGCGGTCAGAACAACCTGGTGCGCGCCCCGGAAATGGGCCGTTATCAAATCCGCTTCTCCGACGAGCTTGGCCTGACCACGCTGGTGGGCGGAGAGGATGCTGAAACCGCATTGCTCATAGAAGGCGTCGACGGCGATGAAATTCTCGCCTCCTTCCGTCCGGTGGCCATTTCGCTGGGCGACATCACCGGCAACGGGGTGGGGGACTATGTGGCCGCGGTCAATGACAACCTGATTGCCGGCACTTCCCAACTGCTGATCCTGCCCGGAGTGACCGACTTCTCCAACTTCGCCATTAATCCCGAAACCAGTGGCCGCCGTCTGCTGACGCTGCCGGCGCCGTTCCTGGCGCCGGCCGGGAACCGGATCGCTTCGATTCTGCAGCCGGGTGACTTCAACGGTGACGGCGTGATGGACATTGCCATCGTGATCACGGGTGAAGACGGCGGCGTATACATTATCAGCGGCGCGGATTATTCGCTCACCACCGCTCAGACCACGCTGGAATCTCAGGCCGACTGGATTCTCCGCGGCAATATCGACGGTGCGGGCCTGCACCGGCATCCCGGCCGGGACACAGATCCCACGGCCGTTCACCAGGACGGTCTCGTGGTCTGGAGTGGAAACACCGTCCACCTCTTCACCGGTACGGATCTTGCCGTCAGCCAGGTCTTCACAAGCTCAAACAGTGTGACGTTGAATCCTGAAGACGCCGATTTTGATGAGCTGGACAGCAGTATTGAAAACCTGTGGACAGAGGTGACGGTCGATGCCTCCCGCGGCGGCGGAACCGCAATTTACTTCGGGGATCCCGTAACCGGAACCTACGTGGGCGAGGGCGGCCGGGTGGCCGGGTTTGCGACCTTCGACGGGCTCAGCATTCCTGCCGGCGGTTCCCTGTTGACCTTTGAGAGCTTCCTTCGCACCGAAAACTTCCCCGGTGTGGACTTCGCCCGCGTTGAAATCCTCAGACAGGGAAGCAGTGAATGGGAACTTCTGGCCAGCAGCACACCTGTTGCCGGGGCCCTGATTCTTACCGAAGCCGGATCGGATGAGTGGCAGCAGGTGGCGATTGAACTCTCATCGGCGTTTGAAGGTGATGTCGAACTGCGCTTCTTCTTCGATAGTATTGATAATGAAGCCAACAATTTCGAAGGCTGGTATGTCCGCAACATTGGACTGGAAAGTTTCAACAGCCTGGATGACGCATCCTTGAGTGAGACCGCAGACAGTAAAGTGACGGCCGCCGCCGGCATTGGCCGTGCGGCTGAAGATCACAGTACGGGCACGGTCGTGGTGGTCACTGCGGATCATGGTGCCTTTGCCTGGTATCAGCACCCCACAGACGGGAACCGCTTTGATCTGATTGACGATGCTATCCGCGGTTATCAGGTTGTCGCTCCGGGAGACTTGACCGGAAGCGGGTTCGCAGACTTCGCTGTGAGCGGTGTCAACAGCAGTTCCCTGGTGACGTTCACCACTGACTGGCAGGTGATCACAGAAAACACCGGCGGAATGTGGCTGATCATCGGAGATGTGGACGGCGACGGCGCCCCGGATTTGGCCCGGGTGACGGAAGTCCGAGGCAATACCCTGACCGGTGCCTCGGAATATCTCCGGGTCGGGCTGAACATTCCCGGACTGAATTCCGACGCCACCTACCGGAATGTGGTCCAGCTTTACCTCAGCAGCGATCTGCGCACGCTGAATTCCACCGACCTCGACTGGCTGTTCCTGGGATCCGGCAATGAGACATTCGCCCGCCCGACGGTTCAGTTCGAAGTCGATAACCCCGGATACCGCACCACCTCCGGTGTGCAGCCGACTCAATACATGTTTGCTGCCTTCACCTCCGAGGAAGGCGCCACGCTGGTGCTTGCGGAACTGCTTGGCACCCGCCTCCATTTCTTTGACGGCACCGAATACAGCCAGGCCCCCGAGCCGGAAGACCTCTCCTTCCTGCGTCCTCTGCCGCGTCCCTTCCGCTATCCGTTGGCCTTCCCCGACTTCTCCCAGACAGATTCCACCGCCGGATCCGGCATTGATATCGGCGATTCCGTGACCGGGATTGATCTGAACGACGCCATTGCCTTCGAAGGAGATCTGGCGGACATGAATCTCTCCCGCGCCCAGCAGATTGGCGACTTTGACGGAGACGGTCACGCGGACCTGTTAATCTCCGGTCCCGAATATGCGTTCTTCTTCAACGGTCCGGTGGACACCATCGGCCTGCAGCAGGCCTCCGTTTTCGCAGATCATCTCTTTGATCTCTCCAGCCTGGGCCGTCCGGCCGAGCGCATGGGAGACTTTAATGCCGACGGTCTGACGGATCTGGTCTTCTACCGGCATGATGCCGCGAGTAACTCGTTGATCATCACGATTATTTATGGCGGTCAGGTGCTGCCGCGTCTGGTGACCTTCGATTCGCTCAACGACGGTGCATACCGGGTCATTGTTCTGGATGCCGATGAACTCAACACGGAAAACGGCTCCCTGGATGTTCAGGTCATGGCCGCCCGCTGGAGCGGCACCTACCGCATGATGACGGAAACCTATCACGATGATCTCATCGTGGTCAGCCCGATGCCGAACGCGCAAAACAGCTACGGGTACATTTTCGCCGGTGATGTGATCGCCAACCATGGCGGGGCCGCGCCGCTGAGCAGTGCCTCCGCCCTGGTGGACCTCAAGCTGTTCAGCGAAACGGTGGAAAGCGGTGTGCTGGATCTGCCCTTCCCGACGCGCAACACCCGGGTGAATGATGTTATTCTCGGATTCCTCGACCGACTCTTCCTTTCCGATCCCGCTCAAAATTCCGTCGACGACGCCACCAGCACCGTGAGCGACACCTGGACACCCGTCTTCCGCCGTCCGGTGGTGGAAAGCGGCTTCACCGGATATTACTTCTACGGAACGAATCTTGGTGACAATGTCAATGCGGATGGCGTTCGGATTGATTCCAACATCAATTTCAACTGGGGGACCGGAGGACCGAACTTCACCAATGAGGATGGTTCCGTCTTTTCCGCAACCGACCTGTTCTCCGTACGCTGGGAAGGCCACCTCCTGGCGCCGGTTTCAGGAACCTACACCTTCCAGACGATCACGGATGATGGCGTTCGCCTCTTTATCGATGACAATCTGGTGATCAACGCCTGGTTCCTGCAGGGTGCCACCTCTTACACCCACAGC
>PXDP01000006.1 GCA_003565035.1 PVC group bacterium
AATGCATAGGGTAGATTCCCGCCACAGTGATGACGGGAAGGTATCTCATTTTGCGATAACATGAAATTTAACTCTAAAACGTTTAACGTTGGAATCACTTGGGTCATGTGTTTATCCGGACATCAAGCTGTGGCGTAAAGGGAGGTTGCCGGCTGGACTTTTGAAATGAGCTTCGACTTTTCTTTGCGTAGGGCTCGGAAGTCGCATTCAATCTGAATGCCGTGCCAGAAATCCTCCGACTGGCCAAAAAAAGCCCCGAAACGGATGGACATAGCGGGAGTGATGCTGCGTTTGCCGAGCACGATCTCATTGATAGCGCGGGGCGACCCCAAGTGCGCGCGCCATGGCGTTCTGGGAAATGCCCATGGGTTTTAGGTATTCTTCAAGGAGGAATTCGCTTCCATCCGCGACAGATCTTAACTACACAATATCATCCCTCATGTCCTCTCCTCTTCACACGACTGCACACCCTGACCTTTTCCGATGTTCGGAAAAGTCCGCATCCCATTTTCCGAACTTCGGAAAAGCGGTCGTTGTGCTCTTTTTGGTGGTTTTCAGTGGCTGCGCCTCCACGATTCAACCGGTTGCGGAAGGTCCGGAGGTGCCGGGTCTGACGGACACGCCTTCGTGGGTGCCGCAGGGCCTTTGGCGGCTTCCGGACAGCCGCTTCGTGGTGGGAGCCTATCGCGACACGCGTCAAAAAAATGAGCTGGGCGAACATATCGGCCCGGTGCGGTTGTCGCTGCTGTCCGAAGAAACGCCGCCGCATCACATCGAAATTCTCAAGCAGGGTGAACCTCTCCTCAGTCATGCAGGCGGCATTGCGATTCACAACGGATTTCTGTACATTGCCAATGCGCTGGATGGACGCGTGTTTCGGGGCGATTGGGACCCGGATGCAGAAGCAATCGAGGTTCAAACCTTCCTCACCAATCCAACTTCGGCCGACACGGTCGCCATCGGCCCCGACGGACTTCTCTGGGTCGGTCAGTTTTACCTCCAATTCACCGCGTACAACCGCCGACTGGGCACGTGGAGAGATCAAAACGGACGGGCCAAAAACGCCCTGATCATCGCGTACGAACCGGAGTCGGCCCGACCCGTTAAAGCCATCGCCGTCAGACGCCGCCTCCAGGGCTTCGCCATCACGCCCGATTGGATCGTTTTGTCGTGCAGCTATGGGCAAAACCGCGCCTCGCATCTTGGCATCTACCCCACCCCGCTCCAGGGCGAAGAGCACGATCAGGTACAACTTCCCGACGGAACACTCCTCCCGCTATACCATCTGAACCTCAGGACCGAAAACCATAAACTGCCCCCCATGTCGGAGGAAATTTTTGTGGACGGAGACAACATCTGGGTCGTCTACGAATCCGGTGCCCTCAGCCGCTTCCCCCGGGCGCGGAAACGGATTAACGCCATTCTGGCGTATCCGGTCCCACAGCGATCGAATTCAAGCAGTCCTACGTTTTGAATTGGGATGCAATTCTTCTCCATCATAAAGAATTCCATCCCTTCAGGATGGTCCTGCCGAGGGGTACTTTCCAGGGGTTCCACCCCTGGCTGGCGAATCTTATCCCGTTGGGATAAAACAAGGATCTCAGTACTTCATGAGGGGTCCCTGCAAAGGAATCATCCCCCCCATCAACGCCACTCAAAAGTCTGTTCTATTCAAGCCCATAAATCGCGTAGCCATACGGATCTGCGCAGAGTTCATCGCCTGTCCACTGAACATCACGATTGAGTAGCGGGGTTGCGATGTGCGGGGGCGAATTTAGATGGATTTTTCTTTGGGAGTGGGTCGGATTGACCGTGATGAGCACCCGTTGTCCTTTGGCGGCGCGTTCGACCACCAGAGGATACGGCTGATCAGGCGGATTCAGGATCTCGTAGGAGGCATCGGCACCCAGGGCGGGATGCTCCGCCCGCAAACACAAGACACTGCGAATAAAGTTGAGCAGCGACTCGGGGTCCGCTTCCTGTTCGGCGACAGTAGGGCGGCCGGGGTCGGGGTCCAGTGGGAAATACAGATCCTCCTCCGACCCGGTTGAAAAGCCGGCATTGGGTGAGTCATCCCACTGCATGGGGGTACGGGTGCCGGCCCGCTCGCCGTCCGCCGCGCCGGCGTTGTCGGCGGTAATGCCCATCAGGGTGGAGCCTTCTTTGGGTTCGACCCCGACCAGGTAGCGCATACCGATCTCGTCGCCGTAATAGATCGTCGGTGGTCCGGCTTGTGTGAGCAGAAACACCCAGGCGGCGCGCAGACCCTCCCAGCCGCGTTCTCCGCAGCGGAGCCTCTGAAAATCATGATTTGCGCTGGGCAGGGACACATACCCCAATCCCTGCGTGCCCGCAAGGTGCTGCGCATAGGAGGCCCGGAAGGTCTCAAGCTGTCCTCGCCCCTGCTCATCAAAATAGCAGGGACCTTCTTTGTCGGGGATCGACCCGATGCCGTTAAAAAAGAGCGAGGGGTATCCGGGTGCATTGAAATGCATCAGAAAGTCGAGATGAAATCCGGCGGGGATAGAACGGTCAGGATAGCTCCATTCCGCCACCAGCAGGCGGTCCGGATACTGTTCATCCCACCACGCGCGCAGTTCGCGCCACAGGGCTGAATTTCCGGGACTGCCCGAGCCCTGGGCGAAGCGGTCATGCTTCACCAAAGTGGCGGCCATGTCCACCCGGAAACCATCCGCCCCCAAATCCAGCCAGTGCGCCAGGATTTTCCGCAATTCGGCCCGGTTTTTCGTTGGCCCCGGCGCGTCCACCGGATCTTTCCATGGCTCATCGGGATTATCCCAGCCATAATTCAGCGCGGGCTGATACCAGAAAAAGCTGGGCAGAAAATCCTCTTTGGCAGGGCCGACCGCCGGATCGAAATCACGGTTGATCCAGACATAGCGATTGGAGTCAGGGTCCTTGGGATTGGCGGCCTCGTTTTGAAACCACGCGTGGTCCATGGAGGTATGTCCCGGCACCAAATCCAAAATCACCCGCAGCCCACGGGCGTGTGCCTCCTCAAACAGACGGGCCAGATCCGCCTCGTCTCCGTAGCGGGGAGCCACCTTGTAAAAATCACGGATATCATAGCCCGCATCTTCAAACGGCGAATCAAAAATCGGATTCAGCCACAGCGTGTTGACCCCCAGCGACTTGATATAGTCAAGCCGGTCAATAATTCCAGACAGATCCCCCACCCCGTCTCCGTTGGTGTCCTGGAACGATTGAGGATAAATTTGGTATAAGACCGCGTCGGTAAGCCAGGAGGGAAATGCAGGAGGATTCATAAAACATAGGGTTGAAGTGAAAACCAGGTCTGTATGGATTCAACCGGCGTGAATCAATCTGCAAGTCAGAGATATTCACCTGTAAACCCGATTTCCTGCTTTTAGGAATGTGTTGCGGATCAGAACAATTTTAAGTAAGGCAGGACGACAATGGACCCCACACAGATACATGAAGAAGATCTGATTCAACTGGCGACCCTGGACTGGATCGTTGTCGGCGTGTACGCGCTGTTTATGTTCGCCATCGCTTTTTGGGCTTCGCGGAAAATCAAAGACTGCGGCGGCTATCTTATGGGCTCGCGCCGCCTTGGAAAATGGATGATGATGGCCTCGGCCTTCGCCGGAGGCACCAACGCGAACCAGCCGGTGGCAGTGGCCGCCGCCGCATTTCAACGCGGCCTCTCCGGCATCTGGCTCCATCTCACCTGGATGCTGATCACTCCGTTTTTCTGGATGTACCCTCCGGTGGTGCGGCGCCTGCGGATCGTCACTCTGGCCGACGCGGTGCGCATGCGCTTTGGTCCTTTCATGAATCATATGTTCAAACTGCTGGCACTGCTGCTGGGCCCCATCGGCATGGGGCTGGGCCTGAAATCCGCCGCCGTGGTGCTGGAGATCATGTCCGGTGGCGCGGTGACAGGCAACTGGGCGCTGGCAGCCATCGCGATCCCCACCCTGGGCTACACCCTGCTCGGCGGGGTGATTGCCGCTTATGCCACCGATATCTGGCAGAGCCTGCTGATCGTGGTGCTTTCATTTCTTATGATTCCTTTCGCCATCCACTCCGCCGGCGGTCTTGCGGAACTTGACAACCGGATTGCCGACGAATTCACCACCCTTTTCAGCAGCGTCGGCGGCGATTTCGGTTTCTGGTGGATCGTCTGGTTTGCGATCGGCATCTCCTTCTCAGCCGTGCTGAGTTCCGTGGGAGGCGCATCGGCGGCCGCCACGGAAATGGACGCGCGCATGAGCGTGTTCGGCAGTGTGGTCAAACGCTTCTGCATTGCGGGCTGGGGCCTGGTGGGTCTCTTCGGCATCGCCCTCTTCACCGGCCATCCTCTGGTGACCCCGGAATCGGGGATGATCGGGGCCTCTCCGGATAATATTTTCCCGCTGGCCTCGGCCCAATTGCTGCCCGTCGGACTGCGGGGATTGATGGTGGCCTCCATGCTGGCGGCGGTGATGTCGAGTCTGGACGCGGGTCTCCTCAATTTCGGCGGCATGTTCGTGAACAATTTTTAT
>PXDP01000302.1 GCA_003565035.1 PVC group bacterium
CACCCCCTCCGCCGCCAGCGCTCTGGTGGACAAACTGGTGGAAAAGGAGGTCCTCACCCGCGAACCGGATTCCCGGGACCGCCGCCGGGTGGTGATCCGCGTTCACAAGCGGGCCGAGGAGGCCATGAACAGCGTCAACAAACAATTTCTGAAAGCTTTCCGGTCCATCGCCGATGCAATTCCCGACGAAAGTCTCCACCATTGGCACGAAGCCATGCGGTCGGTGGCCGCCGTCCTCCAGCAAAAGAACACACCATGAATTCCCACGCCAAACTTCTTTTCGTCCGCTTTGCCGTCGGCCTCTCCGTTCTGGCGGTATCCGCCGGCCTGGCCGCCCTTCTCATCCGTTTCGGGCAGCGCCCCGATCAAGTAGAACCGCCGGAACCCCTCCTGGCGGTCCGGGTCATGACCGCCGAACCGGGCTCCGCCACTACGGTGCTCACCGCCCATGGCGTGGTCCGTCCGCTGCGCGAAGCGCGCATTGCCGCCGAAGTTTCCGGTCTGCTGCTCGACTCGGTGACCGCCCTGCGGACAGGCGACCGCGTGGAGGCGGGCCAAACCTTGGCCCGCATCGATCCCCGTGACACCGAAGTCATGCTGGCCGATGCCCAGGCCGCCCTGGCGCAGGTCCGCACACAGAAAGAACGGCTGAACATTCAGAAGGAGAGCGACCGGCACCGCAGAGCCCTCGCCCTCCGCGCCAATGAACTGGCCGAGTCAGAATTCCGCCGCACCAAAGCCCTTTTCGAAGAGCAGGACATCGGGTCGATTTCCCTGGTGGAGGCCGCAGAGCAGGCCTACACACAGGCGGCCACACAGTTGGCGTTGCTGGATCAGGCCCTGGCCCTCTATCCGGCCCAGCGGGAAGAGGCCCTGGCCCGGATCACCGCCGCCGAGACGCGGGTGCGTCAAGCCGAACTCCAGCTCAGCCGCACCGAAATCACCGCCCCCTTCAGCGGGCGTATCACCCATGCGTCCGCTGAACCGGGTGAAAAGGTGCAGCCGGGCCAGATCCTGGTTCATCTGGCCGACGACCAAACCCTCGAGCTGGTGATTCCGCTGGAGGCCTCCGAAGTCCGCAACTGGCTGCAATTTGAATCCCAGGCCTCCGGGGAAAGCGCCTGGTTCCCGCCTCCCGCACCTGTCACGGCGCGGATCACCTGGGCCGAGGCCGGCCGCGAGCTGTCCTGGACCGGCACCCTGCAACGGATCGTGGACTTCGACAGCACCGCCCGCACCGTCCACGTCGCCGTGCGCGTGAGTGCTGCGGAAGCGCGCTCGCCCGATCATCCCGTCCCTCTGGCCGCCGGCATGTTCTGCCGGGTGGAGCTTCCGGGCCGGACCCTCGACGAGGTCTACACCCTTCCCCGCACTGCGGTGACCTTTGACGGCAACGTCTATCTTGCCGATTCGGAGGACCGGCTGCGTACGGTGGCGGTGGAAGTGCTGCGCGCGCAGCGTGATGAGATACTCGTCCGCGGCGGACTCACCCCCGGGGACCGGATCATCACCACCCGTCTCATCGCCCCGCTTGAAGGCGCGCGTCTGGACATTCAGGAAGACTGATCATGCGCAAATTCGTCACCGCCTTCGCGTCCAACACCGTCCTGGCGAACATCAGTATTTTTCTGATGTTCCTGTTGGGATTCGTCAGCATCCAGCTCATGCAGCGGGAAACGTTTCCGGAAATGTCCCTGGACCGCATTACTATTTCCGTGGCCTTCCCGGGCGCCGACCCGGAGGAAATTGAAGAAGGCATTCTCCGTAAAATCGAAGAGGTGCTTCAGGGGCAGGAAGGGATCAAAGAACTGACCACCCACGCCCGCGAAAACATCGGCACCGCCGTGGTCACCGTGCTGGAGGGCGCCGACACCCAGCGGGTGCTCGACCGGGTGCGCCTGCATGTGGACGCTATCAACACGTTTCCGGTGGATGCGGAAAATCCGGTCATCAGCGAGCTGATTCTCGAGGATGTGGTCACCATTCTGACCCTCTCCGGCGACATGCCGGAGCACCGCATGAAAGAATGGGCGGAGCGGACAAAAACCGCGCTGCTGCAGAGGCCGGAGATTACCGTGGTCGATGTCTTCGGTGCCCGGGAGTACGAAATCTCCATCGAAATCTCCGAAGCCCGCCTCCGCGAGCACGGGCTCACGTTCGATCATGTGATGACCGCGGTCCGCCGCAATAACCTCAATATTCCCGGCGGTCTGATCCGCAACGAATCCGAGGAAATCCGGCTCCGCACTCTGGGGCGCAAATACACCGGCGAAGAACTCGCGGAGATTCCGCTGATCACCCGCCCCGACGGCACCCGCATCCGCCTCGGGGAGGTGGCCAACATTGTGGACGGGTTTGTGGAGGAAGGGATGAAAGCCCGCGTCGACGGATCACCCGCTCTCTTTCTTTACGTCAAACGCACCTCCGAACAGGACTCCCTGGATATCTCCGCCGCCGTGCGCGAGTTCCTGGAGGAGCAACGGACGATTCTGCCGGAAGGTCTGCTCATTGCCGAAGTGTTCGACACCACCGACATGCTCCGCGCCCGTATCAATCTGCTCATCCGCAACGGGGTGATCGGTCTTTCGCTGGTGTTTCTGCTTCTCTGGCTTTTTCTGGATCTGCGTCTGAGCTTCTGGGCCGGCATGGGCATGCCCATCTCCATCGCCGGTGCCCTGGTCATCCTCTGGGCGGTGGGCGGCTCCATCAATATGATCTCCCTCTTTGGTCTGATTATGGTGCTGGGCATCATTGTGGACGATGCCATCGTTGTCGGCGAAGCCATTTACCGCCGTCAACAAAAAGGGGATGTGCCCCCGCTGCAGGCGGCGGTGGACGGCGTGTGCGAGGTGGGCATGCCCGTCTTCGGGGCGGTCGCCACCACCATCATCGCTTTTCTTCCGCTGATGTTTGTGGGTGGGATCATGGGCAAATTCATCTCCATTCTGCCGGTGGTGGTGATTGCCTGTCTGGTGGTGTCCCTGTTTGAATGCCTGCTGCTGCTGCCGGCCCATCTGGGCGAGAACAAGATCAAAAAACGGGGAAAAGACGGCAAACTCCGCCGGTTTTTTGATGCCCTGCATGAGGCCACCGGCACCCGGCTGGAAACGTTTATCGAAAACCATTACGAACGCTTTCTCCGCACCGCCCTGAGCTGGCGCTATGTGTTCCTTTCCGCCGCGATCGGTGTGCTGATCCTCACCGCCGGTGCCCTCGGAGGCGGTCACATTCCCGTGAGCATGTTTTCGTCCTTTGACAGCTTTATCCTGACCACCTCGGTTGAATTTCCCGACGGAACCCCTCTGGAGGTCACCGACGCCGCCCTGAAAAACATCGAAACCGCCGCCCTGAGCCTCAACGATAACATTGAAACCCGCAGTGGCGAGCCCGCGATCCGGCGCGTGATGCGTCTGGCGGGCCAGAATCTCGGCGATCAATATGCCGCGGGCGGCCACAACATCGGCTCGGTCCAGATTATTCTGGTGGAGAGCTTTGACCGGCGGATTGATTCGGATGCCATTCGAAACCTCTGGGAAGAGGCCATTGGCCCGGTCCCCGGAGCCGAGGCGGTCAGCATCAGCGGCATTGACGCCGGTCCGCCCGGCATGCCGGTCGATATCCGCATCCGCGGCACCGATCTGGACCGTATGCAGGAGGCCTCCCGCGATGTGCTCCGCCGTCTGGCCACCTTCAACGGCCTTACCCAAATCCAGACCGACTTCCGGCCGGGCCGCAACGAAATCCGTTTCCGGCTCAAGGAAGAGGCCGAGGCCCTGGGGCTCACCGTCGAGGATCTGGGCCGTCAAATCAGCACCGGATACTTTGGCGGCGAGGCGCTCCGCATTCAGCGAGGCCGCGACGACATCCGTGTGATGGTCCGCTACACCGCCGACGAACGCAGCCGGGCCGCCGATTTGCAACAGGTGCGTATCCGCCTGCCCGACGGGCGCGCCCTGCCCCTTTTTGCTGTGGCCCACGTTGAAATTGCTCCCGGTTACGCCGAAATCACCCGCGTGGACGGCATGCGCATCATCGGGGTCAGTGCCGATGTCAACACCGCCGTCGCCAACGCCGAACAGATCAACCGGGTGATCGAGCGGGAACACTTCCCCGAGCTGCACCGGGCCTATCCCGGCATCTTTTTCGAGTTCCAGGGGGAAAAACAGGATTCGGCCGACTCGCTCGCCTCCCTCAAAATCAGTTTTCCGGTGGCCCTCATTGGCATATACGTCATCATTGCCGCGATTTTCCGCTCTTACATCCAGCCCATGATCATCATGCTCACCGTGCCCTTCGGCATCATCGGCGCGGTGATCGGACATCTGCTCCGCGGTATTGATGTCTCCATGATGAGCCTTTTCGGAATTGTGGCCCTCGCGGGGGTGGTGGTGAACGACGCGATTGTGCTGATCGAAGCCTACAACTTCAACATCGCCCACGGCATGAATGTGCGCGACGCGATTGTCGAAGCCGGGAAACGCCGGTTCCGCGCGGTCTTCCTCACCACCCTCAGCACCGTGGGCGGGCTCACCCCCCTGATTCTGGAGCGCGACCTTCAGGCACAGTTTCTCATTCCCATGGCACTCTCTATCGCCGCCGGTGTGGCGTTTGCCACCCTGCTCACCCTGCTGCTGATTCCAAATTTGCTCCTCATTTTAAATGACATCCGCTGCTTTCTGCACTACCTTTTCACAGGAAAACACCCCGAAACCCGGCTCGCCGTCGAACCCGCACGGCACCGCGAACCCCACTCTTGATTCTTACAATAATTGTACTTAACTCCAATTTTTGCAAAACATTCCCCGACACCCACGGCTTTATGCACTATCTCTTTTTAGGAAAACACCCCGAAACCCGGCTTGCCGTCGAACCCGCACGGCACCGCGAACCCCAGGAAACCCGTCCCGTATGAAATCCCTGCTCACCTTTCTGCTCCTGCTCGCCACACTCCCGCTGTTCGCGGAGGACACCCTTACTCTGGAGGATGCCTGGCGCATCGCCCTGCGCGACAACCCCAACGAAGCTGTCACCCGCGCCCGCTTCGAACAGGCTCTCAGCCGGATTCAACTCGCCCGCAGCGCGTATCATCCGCAGCTTGAAGCCACCGGCAACGGTGCCCGCGCCAGCTTCAGCGAAAGCCAGCAGGCACTCAACCCCCTGCTGGACGACTCCGCCGAACAGTTTGAGGCCGCCCTACGGGCCACCTGGCTGCTCTGGGATGGCGGCGCACGCCGCAGCCGCCTGAACGCCGCCATGGAAGCAGCTGATGCCGCCGAAGCCTCCCTGAAGGAAATCCGCATGGACCTGCTGGCCAACGTCGGACGCGCCTTCACCTCTGCCCAGCTCGCCCGCGAAAACGTCCGCATCTCCACCGCCGACGCGGAATTTCAGAACCGTCAGCTCCAGGACATCCGCCGCCGCGAGGCTGCCGGAGCCGCCTCCCGCGCCGACCGGCTTAATTTTGACATCCGCCGGCTCGCCGCCGAGAATGCCGCCGTCACCGCCAAAGCGAACTACGACACTGCCATGGCCGCTCTGGCCGCCCTGCTGGGCGTGGATGCGGGCCATCCCCTGCCCGCCCCCGTCGCCGTGGACCCCGATGCGGCCGCGCAGGTGGCCCCGGACTATGCCGAAGCCTGGAACGCCGCCCGCACCCAGCTCCCCGCCCTCATGCGGGCCGAAGCCCAGGTCCGCGCAGCCGAGGCAAATGCCGCCGTGGAACGGGGAGCCTACCGCCCCACCCTGGCCGCGTTTGGTGATGTCACCGCCACCCGCACCGATGATCCGGCGTTCACCGGCGACGATGTCGGCAATACCGTCGGCGTGCAAATCTCCTGGGATCTGTGGGACGGCGGTCAGCGACGCTCGCGCCTGCGGGAAGCCACATGGGCGGCTGACGAAGCCGCCGCCGGTGCCCGGGGCATTGAACTACAGGCTCAGTCCCAGCTCGCCAATGCCATCACCGCCTACAACGCCGCCGTGCGCTCCGAGGAGATCACCCGGGAGACCCTGGAACTCACCCGTGAGAATCGCGACCTTGTCGAAGCCGCTTTCCGCGCCGGCCAGGAAAGTCTCCTCCGCCTTAACGAAGCCCAGCGGGACTACACCACCGCCGAATCCCGCGCTGTCCAGGCCCGCCTGAACCGCGAACAGGCCTGGATCAACCTCCAGCGCGCCAAAGGCACCCTGGTTTTACCTTAACACAAAAAAACCTGCAAACCGAAGTGTGCAGGTTGAAAATGGTGGAGGGTATCGGGATCGAACCGACGACCTTCTGAATGCCATTCAGACGCTCTCCCAGCTGAGCTAACCCCCCGAAACGAAGTTTCGTTTGATGGGGAACATATAGTCTAAAACCTGCGGACTTGTCAATGCCCTGTCGGAAAAATTTTCAGGGAAGATCATCCACCCGCCAGGAGGCCCCGGCCCCCTGAAAACGGGTGTAGATCAGGTCGTTCTCCTGGCGAACCCGCTTCAACAGGAATTCAGGACTCAGCACATAAAAACCAAACGGGGGCAGCGTATGGGTCTCGCCCTGAATCTGCAGCGTCCAGTCGGTATTCAGCGATCCGTTCACCCAGAGTTCCTCGCCACTTTCGAGGCGGAAATAGAGCTGAGAATTCTGAAACGAGTCATCCGCCATCGCCTCGGAAACACTCTGCAGGCGGGTCCCATTGTAGTACAGAAGCCGGATGACGCGGGTCTGAGTGAACCGCTCATGCAGGGGTTCGAGAATATTGCGGGCCAGGTCCAGAAGATCCGGATCAGAAACCTCCGGGATCCGGCCGGCGGCCGTGTAAGCAATCTGAGTGGCAATTTGACGCCAGAACAGCTCGTTTTCCGACACCGCCTCCTCCCCCGGCAAACGAAACGTATCTGTATCGCCCATGCCCATCAGCGCAGAATATGGACTGATATTCCGATGGGCCATATGCGGAAGAAAGGGGTGCAAATGCTCGAAGCCCTGTGCGAAAGTCGGGATCAGACCGCTGAACAAACCACTGTACAGCCATTCGGAGCCACCGTCTCCCAGAAGCGGCACGCCCAGTTCCGCCGCACTCTGCTGCAACAGTGCCCCCAGTTCCGCCCAGGTCTGCGCAAAGGTTCCGGCACCCAGAACACGGGCATCAAAATCCGTGAACCGCCAGGGTGGAAAACGGGATAACCAGGGAGCACGGGCATGGGTTTGCCCTTCACGGGCCACCGCGCCGGGATCTAGACGGGAAAGCCCCAGGTCAAAAAAACGGGCCGACTTCATAAAAAACCGCTGCGGCGCATATCCCCGCCAATTCCCGTCCGGATCCCGGGCTAAATCGTCTTCCCGCCAATCCGGATCTGTCGGACGCAGATGAATCAGCCGTAATGTGGCCGCTTCTTCCGAAGGCAAAAAAAGTCGTCCTGCCTCGGCGCGCAAGTGGGCCGGAGGGGCTGCCGGTCCCGGGAGGATCTCCTCAAAAACCGGAGACACCGTGAAATAAACACGCTCCCGGAAAACGTTGCGGCTTCCCTTCCAGCGGGCGGGGTAAAGAAGACTGCCCATGGGCACACCCGGAGCGTCCGGTCCTGGCGGAAAGCCTTCCCCGGCCATGGAAAACCACCAATCCGGAATCACACTGGCAAAATAAAGGGATTCCCCATTCCGAAGCATCGCCACGGGCCAGTGAAAGCTCTCGGCCAGACGCATAAACGGAATCTCAAGGCCTTCCGCTGAAAAAGGCGGATCCGCCAGAAAATGTCCAAAATCCACTCCGGTAAACGTTTCATTCAGCGAGTGAGCCTCCAGAGCCAGGGTGCGGCCGTGCAGTGAGACCGTAAAGCGAAGCCCTTCCGCATACTGCAGGATCAGGGTGTCGTCCTCAATACGGGATAATCGGAACACGGGTAAATCCCCCTTCGAATGGATCTTGACTCCCCGCCAAATCCGCCCCAGGTCCACATCATTCACACTGACAAATATTTCGGGAAGGTTCTCCCGCAGAATCAGACGGTATTCGATCACCGTGTCCCGGCTTTCACTTCGAAAGGCAAACGTCTCCTCTGCAACCAGCTGCAGGGAATGAACATGCCGGTCTGAAGGCGGTTCCGGGCGGAAGGCGTAGGAACGGGGCGGAAAATCCAGCAGCACACTTCCCGGACGTCTCGGGGCAAACGCCGGAGCATAATCATGGGGACGGATGAACTGAATTTCTCTTGGAATGCGGGACACAGACTCCTGATAGACCTGCAATTGCTCAAGAAACAGGCTCTGTTGACCCGTCACACCCTCCGGGAGCTGCCAGGTCAGATGCGTTAACTCCAGCGGCCAGACCTCTTCTCCCTCCACCCGAAGATGGAGCATCTGCCAGCCCTCTCCGGGAGGGTATGGGAAATGCCAGGAATATGCCGTGCCCCGGGCACCGGTGCCGTGCAGAACGATTTCATACCCTTCCCGTGGAGCAGACCCGTTTGTGTCGTGTTGAACCCAAAGGGTGATGATATTAAACGGCGAATTCACCCGCCAGGAGTCACGTGGACGGATTTCGACCTGATGCGGCCCGCTTTGCCGGGGCGTAAAGCGGACCCATCCGGCATACTCTCCCCAAATCGCTTCCGCCTGGTCTTTGTCCAGGCGGGCACGTCCGGTGGCACTGCTCACAGACCAGCCGGCAATCTGTTCAAATCCGGTTAAAGGCGCGCCCCGGGGCGGCAGCCTCAACGCACGTTCCGGGGGAGGCGGTGGCGGCCGCTCCGCACGCCGGAAGAATATTCGGCAGCCACCGGAAAAGAGCAGTACCGCCATCAGCGCGGCCCGGACAGGATACGGGTGGCGTTTCATCCTCTGAACACCCAAAATTTACGGCAGACGTAATTGATCAGCACGGAGGCAACAATATTTCCGCCTTTGGCCAGATATTCATTCAGACCGAAGCGGCCAACCAAATAGGCCCCCAAAGCACTGCCGAGCACGAATGACACCACCGAGACCACCAGGAAAAGGGTGATTTCCAGATGACGCCTGTGCCTGCCGGGCCGGAAGACCCATTTCACGTTCAGAACGTACGCCACCGCATTTGCAAAGAAAAACGCCAGCAGGTTGCATTTCAAATAGTTGATCACCCGCGGATCGGCCATGATCTCCGAAAGCCAGCCCCACAGGGTTGAAAACTCCGTCAAAGGAGGGGTTCCCGAATGCCCGGCATCGCCAATTGGAAACAAAAACAGATTTGCGAGCGTGAACACCAGCAAATCTGTTCCCATGGCCAGAACCCCGGCCAAACCATATTTGACAAACTGTATCAGTGGGGGCGCATCGTGAGAAGCTGCCCAGACAAGCCAGGTCCTAAACTCACGGACAGGCGGCATGTCTGAGGGCAGGCATGGCATCAGGCATCACCCGGTTCAGGCATTTCCATCGTTCAGCCAGGCAAGCAAGGCTTCGGAAAGCGGCGAAACCTGTTTCACCGTAACCGTTTCGCTGCCGTGCTCGCCGGGAATATCCACGGTTTCGCCCGGTTCATGCCCCTGCAGGGCTTTCGCCAGTGCGCTGGCCGGGGAAATCCGGTTCTGATCCGCATCCCCGTCCCATTCGCCAAGAATAGAGAACTCCACCTCACTGCCGTCGGCTTTTTCCAGAAGGATCGACGTCGCAATCCCGGCAAACTCAGAAGAAAATTCCGAGAAATCGGTGGGCTTCACATCGCGGAGTTGCGCCTCGATCTCTGCCTTGCGGGAGTTGAGCATGCGCTGCATGTCTTTGGCGGCTTTGTATTCAAAGTTTTCCCGCAGATCGCCATGCGCCCGGGCGACCGACACTTCGTTGCGGTTTTCGGGAATTTCTTTATTAATCAGTCGGTCCAGTTGCTTCTGTTTTTCGCGGTAACTGCGGAAAGACGTCACCCGGACGTTGGGCCGCAAAGCTGCGGCCTCCTCTTCCGCCCGGCCGGAAACGATATCCTGCAGCGATCCGTCGATTTTGACGATCTGACCCAGAACCGAGGCTTTGTCCAGCTGATCCCAGGCCGTGCTGTCTTTGACACCCTGCGTAAAGGCGCGGCGCTGCCGCTCGTCCATGGATCCCAGCACATCTTTAAGCCAGGAAGGTTGCCGGAAAACTTCCTTCAATTGATTCTGCACCCGAAGGCGGGCACCGGCATAATCACGGTTCAACACCTTCAGCAGGCGCGCAACCAGTTCCGGAATGTTGCCGTAATTCCATGCGGTGATTTTTTCGCGGTGCTGTGAAAGCCAGTACATCACATCCACTTCGGAGGACCAGTTGTTCCAGCCCTGGCGCAGGGAACTGGACACCTTATCCTCCAGGCCGTGGTCAAAGAGAAGCTGAATGGCTTCGTTCAAGGCGGAGTACTCCAAATCCGGCAGTACCCGCAGCAGCACCTCATCGGTGGCCGCTTGGTCGGTATCCGCCATGGCGGCAAAAAAGGCTTTCGTGAGTGCAGCCGAAAGGGCCTGGACCACGGCCAGCAAACCGTCAGGCGTTTTGATCTGCGCCAGAAAGGTGTTCAGCTCCACCTCTCCGGGGGTAATATTCACCTTGCGGGCAATCAGCCAGACGCGCACCAGAAAATCATGATGTTTACCCTGACCGCCAATCGCGACGAAGCGCAGTCGGTCCACCAGCACTTCCCGGTTGCCGCCTTCCGGAATTTCCCCGGGGTTCGCGTCCAAATATTCCTCAATCTGGTCCAGCAGCACTTCCATGTTGCGAATCTGTGACAAATCCCGGAACCAGTCGTCATCATAACTTTTCTCGTTGGACAGCAGCTCCATCGGCTCACTGCGCTTGGAGGGGATCACCACCAGAGAATCGTCTTTCAGTTCTTTGCGGGCTTTGGCCCAGAAACTTTTCCATTTCTCTTCCGGCAGAATCGCCGGAATCAGCAGCCCCTGCAACTGACCCACCGGCGTGGGACCAAAACTTTTCAGGGCCATCCGCACCACATCCGCCGGACTGTCCGACACCAGGGCCTGCACCCCTTCCGGATCCAGATGATTGCGGGCATATAAATGGTGCTCATCAATCAGTTCCGCCAGTTCAGCGGCAAAGCCCATGTTCATCTCATGTCCCGGCTTCCCGGGAAAATCCACCACCACTTTCATTTCGTCATGACGAACCTCTTTGATAATCCCGAAACCGAAATTTTTCATGTACACAAAAGATCCGGAGGACATAGAGGCCAGCACATCAATTCGCCGGAGAGCCTCTTTCACCCGTACCCGAGGGGATTCGAGACCCGACATTGTCAAATAGACGGTGTACAGCGGATCCTCCTCGAAAATTTTCGTGAGTTCTTTGTGGGCGCGTTTGCGCCATTCCCGGTTACTGCTGTACCAGTCGGCCATCACCCTGTAAAAACGGATCAGCGAGGTGATTTGATTTTTTTCCGCCAGGGTAATCCGGATCAACTTCGCATGCGCTTCGGCCGTTTCCGGATCTTCATGAAACAGAACCGTCAGCGGAGCGAGAAGCGGCGTGATTTCAGGAGGATCTTTTTCCAGACATTGCAACATCAGCACTTCATCAAATTCAGTCATACGGTTTCGATCCTTTTCAAATGGCTCACAGTTCTTAAAGAGGCAACCCTTTTGCCGTTTCTGTACTGATTGTCAAGATCAGGACTCATGTTGATGCGGGATTCTCCTGATCTGTAATCCTTGCTCCCGGTCCGAAAAACCGCTACAGTTCCGGAATGAGCCCTCAACGTGTCTTTCTGATTGTCATGGATTCGGTCGGCATCGGCACCGCCCCGGACGCGGCGGACTACGGCGACCCGGGTGCCGCCACCCTTCAACACACCGCCCAGGCGGTCGGCGGGATGCACCTGCCCACATTTGAAGCGGCCGGTCTGGCCAACATCCTCTCCCTGCTGCCAGACCAGGGCCCGATTACCGGTCTCAGTCCGGCGGCCGCGCCCGCCGCATCGTGGGGGGCAATGCGTGAACGGTCCCAGGGAAAAGACACCATCACCGGACACTGGGAAATCGCCGGCCTGCTTTTAAAACCGGGCTTCCACACCTTTCCGGTCAAAACGCCTGCATTTCCCGAAGCCTTAACCGATGCCCTGCAGGAGGCCACGGGCCTCCCGCTTCTGGGAAACTGTCACGGCAGCGGCACCGACATGATCCATCGCTTCGGCGATGAGGCCTGCTCACGCAAAGCCCTGATCGTTTACACCAGTGCGGACTCCGTCTTTCAAATCGCCGCCCATGAGGAGGTGATTCCGCTTCAGACGCTCTACGCCGCCTGCAAAACCGCACGCAGCCTTTGTGACCCCTACCGTGTCGGCCGGGTGATTGCCCGGCCCTTCACCGGCACCTCCGGAAATTACACGCGGACCCCAAACCGGGTGGACTATGCCTTTGAAACCGAGGAGCCCACCCTTTTTCAGCATGTGCAGGCCCATGGGGTGCCCACCTACAGCGTGGGGAAAATCGAGGACATTTTTGCGAACCGGGGAATTACCCGGGGCTGGCATACCGGAGACAATGCCGCATCCATGGCCCGGACACAGGATCTCATTGACACCCTCGACCACGGATTTGTTTTCGCCAATTTTATTGATTTCGATATGCTGTACGGACACCGGCGCGATCCCCGCGGCTATGCCGACTGTCTGGAACAGATGGACGCATGGCTGGCGGATATCCTGCCGCGTCTGCGTGAGACCGATACACTGATCCTTACCGCCGACCATGGAAACGATCCGATTTTCAAAGGCACCGACCATACCCGTGAACACGTTCCACTGCTCGTTTATCAGCCCGGGCGCCCTGTCCGCGAACTCGGTGTCCGTGACGGATTTTATGACGTTGCCCAAAGCATAACCGCTCTATTCAATCTCCCGCCCATGGTGCGGGGCGTATCCTTTCTGAACTGACCGATGTCCTCCGCACCGCATCTCATCCCGTCAACACGCGCCTTCAGAACGCTGATCACATTTCTTCTGGGGCTCTTCCTCTGGAAGGTCTGTACCGGCTACGACCCTGAAAGTTGGATCCTCGGTATTCCCGCCGCCGCCCTGTTCACCTATTTTGTGATCAAAGGTGCCGGCGACGGACCGCGTATCCATCTACGGGCACTGCCCGGATTTACCGCTTATTTTCTTTTGCAATCTTTCCGAACCGGAATGGATGTTGCCCGGCATGCCTTGCTGACCGGTCAGCATGTGAACCCCGGGTTTACCCAGTACCGTTCGCGCCTGCCTGAAGGTTCTCCCCGTGCGGTCTTTGCCAACATGATCAGCCTGCTGCCCGGAACCCTGAGCTGGTCCCTCACCGGCGACATGCACAAAATTCATATGCTGGAGGGCAATCCGCTGGCCTACGAAGAACTGGCCGAACTCGAGGCCCGCGTCGGCAGACTCTACGGCATCGAACTCCAGGAGGCGCCCCTGTGACCCCGCTGCTGATTGCCCTTCTTCTTTTGCTGACGCTGATGCTCGCGTTCGTGCGCGTCTTCCGCGGACCCACCGCTGAGGACCGGCTCCTCGGAATTCAGTCCTTCGGCACCATCGGCACCGCTGTGATTATCCTGCTCTCCCAAAGCATGGATCTGCTGGGACTTCTGGATGTGGCCTTGATTCTTGCCATGCTTGCAGCGGTGACCGTGATTGCCTTCACCCGGATTCTGCCCGGTGCCCGCGAGGTGGATCCGGAGGAATCACCATGATTCTGCTGGAACTCCTCTCGACGGTCTTTCTGTGTCTCGGCCTCTTCTTTTTCATAGCTTCGGCCATCGGACTGTTGCGCTTTCCCGATACCCTCTGCCGGATGCACGCGCTGGCCAAGGCTGACAATCTGGCGCTGGGCTGCATCATTCTCGGGGTGATCCTCCGTCAGACGGATCTGCTCACGATTGCCAAACTGGTGCTGATCTGGGGCATCACACTTCTTTCCTCCGCCACCAGCGGCTTTCTGCTCGCCCAGCGCATCCGCCGGAAAACGCTGCACGAAGAATTCTGAAAAAACCCTGAACAAATCTGAAGCTTCTGCGTACTATTTCCGCATGAAAATGCCCAAAACAATCCATCAAACGCTAACCGTCCCCCTGTCGTATCCGGTCACATTCACCCGCAGGGCCTTCGCACCGGAAAACGAATCCCTGGCCGAAATTCTGAAGGGGGACTCCGGTCAGCCACGCAAAGTGCTGGTCCTCATTGATCAGGGCATTGCGGATGCATTCGGGGAACTCCCCGGACAAATTCAGGCCTGGTTTCACGCCCGCAGGCAATGCCTGAACCTTGTCCGTGAACCTGTCCTGGTTCCCGGGGGCGAGGCCATTAAAAATGATTACCGGCAGGTTATGACTCTGGTAGACCTTATGCTGGAATATCATCTCTGCCGCCACAGCATCGTCCTTGTCCTTGGCGGGGGGGCGGTCCTGGATGCCGCCGGATTCGCCACCGCCCTGGTGCATCGCGGACTGCGCCTGGTCCGTATGCCCAGTACCACGCTCGCCCAAAACGATGCAGGCATCGGGGTTAAAAACGGGATGAACCTCCATGGCGGTAAAAACACCATTGGCGTTTTTGCCGCCCCCTATGCGGTGCTGAACGATTTTGCGCTTCTGGAGGGTCTCAAGGATACGGAATGGCGGGCCGGGATCTCCGAGGCTTTCAAAGTGGCCATGATAAAAGACGCCGGTTTTTATCACGAATTACTCGAGATGGCTCCTGCACTGGGACGGAGAAACCGGGAGGCGATGGAACTCCTGATTGTCCGCTGCGCCGAACTCCATCTCGATCATATTGCCAACGGCGGGGATCCGTTTGAACTGGGCTCGGCCCGGCCACTGGATTTCGGCCACTGGTCCGCACACAAACTCGAAGCTCTCAGCAATTACCGCATCGGCCACGGTCAGGCGGTCGCCATCGGTCTCGTACTCGACAGTTATTATGCCGCGCACCTGGGGTGGATTTCGCATCAGGAGGCCTTCACCCTCGCCGACGCTCTGCATACCTGCGGCTTTGAGCTGGATGCGCCCGAACTTCACCTTACCCTTGGGGACGGCCGCCCGGCACTCCTGCAGGGCCTTGACGAATTCCGGGAACATCTCGGAGGCATCCTGACCCTCTCCCTGCCCTGCCCCATCGGCCAAAAAGCCGAAATTCACGAAGTGGACGAAGCCATAATGACCCGTATTCTTGACGACCATGCTCCCTGGGTCCGGCAAACGTAGCCGTACAGACCGCGTTTGTCCCGCATCTACGAAATGAGTCGAATCCCCTCCGTCACATTTTTGTATTAAACTATAGAATCAATTCTTTTTGAGAATATTTTGATTGATATGCAAATCACAAAGAATATTCACATGACGTATGAACGACATACGCCATACCTCTGTACCGCTCAGTCATCTTGTCAAAGGAGCCTGCGGACTCATTTGCGCCGTTGAAAACAAGGATGAACTCGCCCGCCTGCAGTCCATGGGCGTCTGCATCGGCCGCAGGGTTGAAGTCATAAAACCTGGTGACCCTCTGATTCTGAGGGTCTTTGGTGCCCGGATCGGCCTTTCCGCGCGCATGGCGGAACATGTGCAGGTTGAACCCTGTTCGAAAGCCCCCCGTTGCTGGGAGGTCAGCGTATGAGCACCCGAATTCTCCTCGCCGGCAACCCGAACGCCGGAAAGACCACGCTCTTTAATGCCCTTACCGGCCTCCGGATGCGCACAGGCAATTTTCATGGAACCACAGTGGAATGGAAATCCGGAACCCTGCGGCTGCCCGGCCAAAAAAGCAGCAGCAGAGGGGCTGAACCCGATGCGGTGGAAATTCTGGACCTGCCCGGAATTTACAGTCTCAAAGCGGCCACACCGGAAGAAGCCGTGGCGGCGGAAGTGCTGACCGGTCATAATCCGGATTTTCCGACCGCCGATGCGGTTGTGGCCGTGGTGGATGCGTCAAATCTGGACCGAAATCTTTTTCTGGTCAGTCAGTTGGCCGAATGCGGAAAACCCATGATCCTGGCGGTCACCATGCTGGATGTCGCCAGGGAGGCCGGCATCCGTGTGGATTTAGACCGGCTTTCCGAACGGATGAACTGTCCAGTGATTCCGCTGAACATTCCAAAAAATCAGGGGGTGGACCTGCTGCAGGATCAGATCTGTCAATGGAACCAGATGCACTTTACCGGAGTGCCGCTGCCATACAAACCCACCGAAGAGTCCCTCTGCGGCGCGGGATGTTCCAGTTGTCCGTTCAGCCGCCGTTTCACCTGGAGCGAACAGCTTGCGGCCGAGGTGGTCCGTACCCAGCATGTGGCGCGGTCCCGCTCCACCGATCGTCTGGACGAAGTGCTGACCCATCCGCTCTGGGGTGTTTTGGCCTTTCTGGGTGTCATGACTCTGCTCTTTGCACTCATTTTCGCAGTTGCGGAAATTCCCATGGCCCTCATCGAAGTACTCTTCGGATGGATTGCGGATACAGCCGCCACCGTTTTGCCGGATAACGATTTTGGATCTCTGCTGAGTGACGGCATCCTCACGGGTGTTGGAAATGTCGTCGTATTTCTCCCCCAGATTCTCATCCTCTTTTTCTTCCTCGCCCTTTTGGAGGATACAGGATATCTCTCCCGCGCCGCATTTGTCATGGACCGTCTCATGCGAAAAGTCGGCCTGCCCGGGACCGCGTTTGTGCCGATGGTGTCCGGACATGCCTGTGCGATTCCCGCGATCATGTCCACCCGGGTGATTGAAAACGCGCGCGACCGGCTGGCCACGATTCTCGTCCTCCCGCTCATGAGCTGTGCGGCCCGGATTCCTGTGTATGTGATCCTCATTCGCCTATTGTTCCCGAATCAGCCCCTGCTCGCCGCGCTCGCGTTCACCGGCGCATATGTTCTCGGGGTCGGTGCCGCGCTTGGCAGTGCATACCTCCTCAAAAAAACGATCCTGCCGGGAGAAAGCAAGCCCCTGCTGCTGGAACTTCCCGCCTACAAAACCCCCGGAATCGGCAATGCCGGGATGCATGCTTACGAGAAAGGACTGACCTTTCTGAAGCAGGCCGGAACCATTATCCTGTTAATTTCCATGGCCCTTTGGGCGCTGTCCACCTATCCCAAAAGCGAACCGCCTGAATCCGTTCTGGCCCTGCGGATGCAGGCTGAGCAGAGTGATTCCCCGGACGAACTGCTGGCCGCCGCCGACCGTGAGGAAGCACGGCATGCGATCGAACACTCCTTTGCAGGCCGCATGGCCCGGGGAATCGAACCCGTCGTGCGCCCCCTCGGTTTCGACGGACGTATTGGCCTGGGAATCCTCTCCTCTTTCGCTGCGCGTGAGGTTATCGTTTCCACCCTCTCAATTGTCTATGGTCTCGGGGAGGAGGGGGAAGAGGACGAGGTCCTTCTGGTGGACACCCTGCGGCAGGCGCGTCATCCCGACGGCCGTCCTGTCTTTACCCGCCCCGCCTCCTGGAGCCTGCTCGTTTTTTATGTGCTGGCCATGCAGTGCCTGCCGACCCAGGTGGTGACACGTTCCGAAACCGGCTCCTGGAAATGGCCCCTGCTCCAGCTCGGGTACATGAGCACTCTCGCCTACATCGCTTCATTCCTGGTTTATCAGACGCTGAGTCTGCTCTGATAAATAATTACGCTCACGGTGCCCGGGGCCTCCACTGTCGTATGCATGAGATGAATGCATGTGTGAATAGAGTTCCCGTCCAATTTTGATTGCACGCGGGAGGTTTAAACGGTAGTCCCTATATGATCGTGAGGGTTTACCCCTTATCGTTTTAATTTAATCTTTTTACAATCCCTACAACCCCTACACCCCCTATGAGCGCAAGTCTTTCCCTCCGCCCCGACGCAAAAACCGCCCTTCTCACCGCCACGAGCATGGGGTTGCGCCTGACTCCACCTGACGGGCAGCCCTTCCACATGGCCACCACACTGAATGTACAGGTCACCAGTGCTGAAACCAATGTCGTCAGTGTTTCATCGTATTTGGGGTTACCGGTCAAAGTTCTGAGCAAATTTGTGGAAGGCAGCCCGGTCTCCCGGCTGATCCGCGATAATCTTGCCTCACGGCATATTTCAGTTGAAGGGCCCTCCATCCCACAGGGAGATCCCTGGGGATACCGCCATCAGTTTAATCTGGCCGATTCCGGTGCCGGGTCCCGGGGGCCGCGGGTGCAGAATGACCGCGCCGGCGAAGTCGGTCGCACCCTGAAAGCCTCCGACTTTGATCTCGACCGTATCTTTGCCAAAGAAGGCGTACAGATCGTCCACCTCTCCGGCCTGATTGCCGCCCTCTCTCCCGAAACCGGCACCTTCTGCCTGGAGATCGCCCGCGCCGCCAAGAAGCACGGCA